>NZ_JAPX01000041.1:0-48306 GCF_000524355.1 Veillonella sp. ICM51a | reverse complement strand
TGTCTTTGCAAACACTATTTTATCAGAAAGCCATGAATCTTTTTTAGTTGCACTTAGATTATAAATTCAAGCCTAATAAAAAGGCTGCTACTACGGCTGCCACGATTGGCGAAATATACATAAAATTGGTTACATCCGAAACTTTCTCAGCATGTTCAAAGGCATAGCTCCAGAATACGAATCCTAATGCACTGGAAAAGAATGCTAGGTATACCATAGCAAGCTTCGCAGTGATTGGTGCGGCTCCAATCATTTCAATAGCATGATCTGCAAAAGGTAGTGCCATAATGGCACCTGTAAACATGGACCACATAGCGATAGTAATAGAGTTATAACCTTTCAGACTAAGCCCGCGATTTAGAATATTATAAACCGCAAACAGTATCATACCAATCAACGTCCATATGGCCCCCATTGGAATGGTCAGAGTGGAATTCCAAAAAATAATAACGGCCACACCTATAAAAGCAGTTATGGTGAAGATCCAACCTATAAGGCGTATTTTATCCTTATAGACTACCAATGCCATCAATGCTGTAGTCATCGGTGTCAAAGCCATAATAATACTAGATGTAGCGGCCGGTATTGTTCGCAACCCTTCATTAAAAACGACTTGGTAAACGAAGTTTCCTGTAGCCCCTAGCAGAATATATAGGCCCCACTCACGCCAAGATGTAGGTATATGTAATCCCTTAAATACACCAATAATTAGCATGAGTATAGCACCACCTACAACCCTCGCTACCGAGAGTGTCAATGCATCTACTGATTGCAATGCTACTTTACCAAAAGGAAACGCCGTAGCCCAAACGGCAATGGTGGCAGATGCCCCTAAAATGGCTTTCATACGATTTGTCATTAGCATCTACCTTTCTACGTAATTCCATAATCAATACTATCTAAATATTACCATAATAACACCCTACAATTCCAAGAAGATCCATCACAATATATCGAATACTTTCCATTTATTGATACAAATTTTCATTATTTAAAAATAATACAAAAATTAGTTCTTTCAAATATACACATCTAAATAAAGCAAGTTAAGTACTACACTTTCAATATATTTACATAGTGTTTTCAATATTATTAAATTACAAATAATATCTATTCTTACGAAATTTGCATAGTATGTATTGAAAATTCATATCATTTATATATTGTGAGTTTTAGATAAACATTGTACACTAGATATATCAAAATCTATAGTTATATCCATTTATGGAGGTGCAAAATGCAACATACTGCATGGAAAGATTTTAACACAGGTGTGTGGGATAAAGCGATTGACGTACGCGACTTTATCCAAAGAAACTATGTTCCCTATGAAGGGGACGACTCCTTCCTAGTTGGTCCTACAGAACGTACTACAAAATTGTGGGACAAGGTAATGAAACTATACGAAGAAGAACGCGAAAAAGGTGGCATGCTTGATGCCGATACTTCCGTGGCAACACACATCACTGCGCATGCGCCAGGATATATCGACAAAGACCTTGAAACAATCGTTGGTTTACAAACTGATAAACCTCTAAAACGCGCTATGTTCCCTTATGGCGGCCTTCGTACAGCAAAATCTGCTATCGAAGAATATGGCTTTAAAATGGATCCTCAAACAGAGGACTTCTTCAAAAAGCACCGTAAAACGCACAATGACGGCGTATTCGATGTTTACACTCCAGAAATGCGTGCCGCTCGTACAGCACACATCGTAACTGGTTTGCCAGATGCATATAGCCGTGGCCGTATCATCGGTGACTACCGTCGTATCGCATTATATGGTATCGACTACTTAATCGAAGAGAAAAACCAAGAATTCAGCATCACTATGGGTGATATGCTAGAAGACGTAATCCGTGACCGCGAAGAAATCAAAGAACAAATCCGTTCCTTGAAAGAATTAAAAGAAATGGCTGCATCCTATGGCTACGACATTTCCGAACCAGCTAAAGACGTTCGCGAAGCTATGCAATGGATTTACTTCGGTTACCTTGGTGCCATCAAGGAACAAAACGGTGCCGCTATGTCCATCGGCCGTAACTCTACATTCCTTGATATCTATGCTGAACGCGACCTTCGCAATGGTACCTACACTGAAGAACAAATCCAAGAATTCGTAGACCATTTCATCATGAAATTGCGTATGGTTCGCTTCGCACGTATCCACGAATACAACAACTTGTTCACAGGCGACCCTGTTTGGACTACTGAATCCATCGGCGGTATGGGTACTGACGGCCGTACATTGGTTTCCAAAATGTCCTTCCGTTACCTACATACATTGACTAACCTTGGTCCTGCTCCAGAACCAAACCTCACTGTACTATGGTCCCCTCGCATGCCAATCGGCTTCCGCCGTTTCTGTGCGAAATTATCCATCGAAACTTCTTCCATCCAATACGAAAACGACGAATTGATGCGTCCTAACTCTGGTGATGACTACGCTATCGCATGTTGCGTATCCCCAATGCGTATTGGTAAAGAAATGCAATTCTTCGGCGCTCGTTCTAACCTAGCAAAATGCTTGCTTTACGCAATTAACGGCGGCGTTGACGAAAAACTTAAGAAACAAATCGGTCCTAAATACCGTCCTATTACATCCGAATACTTAGACTTTGACGAAGTATGGGAAAAATTCGACGACATGATGGAATGGTTGGCAGGCGTATATGTAAACGCATTGAACATCATTCACTACATGCATGATAAATACGCTTATGAAAAACTAGAAATGGCATTGCATGACCGCAAAGTAACTCGTTGGTTCGCAACTGGTATTGCTGGTTTATCCGTAGTAGCTGATTCCTTGTCCGCTATTAAATACGCTAAGGTAAAACCTATTCGTGACGAAAACGGCATCGCTGTTGATTTCGAAATCGAAGGTGAATTCCCTAAATATGGTAACGATGATGATCGTGTAGATAGCTTGGCTTCCATGGTTGTTTCCACATTCATGAACAAGGTGCGTAAACATCCTACATACCGTCAATCCGTTCCTACTATGAGCTTGTTAACAATTACTTCTAACGTAGTGTATGGTACTGCAACAGGTTCCACACCAGATGGCCGTAAAGCTGGTCAAGCTTTCGCTCCTGGTGCTAACCCTATGCATGGTCGTGATTCTCACGGTGCCGTAGCTTCGTTATCTTCCGTTGCAAAAATGCCATGGCGCGATTGCTCTGACGGTATTTCCAATACCTTCTCTATCGTTCCAGACGCATTAGGTAAATCTGGTGAAACATTTGTATCCGTAGGCGATTTTGATATTGAGTTAGACCCTTCTCAATTGCCTAATAGCAATACAAACTTCGCTTGCAGCGAACCAAATGTTACTATAGAGGAAGATAAATAATCTTCCACCGTATTGTATGCTTTCACCGGCATCAATACTCGTATTTTGGTTGAAAGGAGGAATACCCATGAGCAACCAACAACAAGTGGATAACTTGGTAGAATTATTGGATGGCTACTCCCAAAAGGGCGGTCACCATTTGAACGTTAACGTGTTCACTCGTGAAACATTGTTAGACGCTCAAAAACATCCTGAGTTGTACCCTCAATTGACTGTTCGTGTATCTGGTTATGCAGTACACTTCAACAAATTGACGAAACAACAACAAGATGAAGTTATTTCCCGTACATTCCATCAACAAATCTAATCGAGGTTTTCTATGACAGGACGTATTCATTCACTAGAAACGATGGGTACGGTTGATGGTCCAGGCATGCGCATGGTGGTATTCCTTCAAGGATGCCCCATGCGTTGTGCCTATTGCCATAATCCAGACACGTGGAATGAAGAAAGCCAAGAAGCTAAGTTCATGACCGTCGAAGAGATTTGGCAGCAATACGAACGTAACCGTCAGTTCTATACGAACGGTGGCATTACTGTCACAGGTGGGGAAGCATTGATGCAAATTGACTTTGTCATCGAGCTTTTCACATATTTTAGTGAAAGAAACGTCCATACCTGTTTAGATACAAGTGGAATTTGTTTTGATCCCCACCAAGAGGTGGCATACCGTAAGTTACTGAGCGTAACGAGTCTCGTCATTTTGGATATTAAGGACATCGATCCTATAGTCCATAAATGGCTAACCGCACAGCCTTTAGAACCAATCCTTCAATTCGCAAAACTGACAACTGATGTAAATGTGCCGATTTGGGTGCGTCATGTGGTGGTACCTACCGTTACAGACAATGCAGATCGTCACTATAGGCTAGGCTTTTTCTTAGGATCACTACGCAACTTACAAGCCGTCGACTGTTTACCATATCATGTGATGGGGGTTGCCAAATACAAGGAATTAGGTATTACCTACCGCCTTGATGGCATCCCGGCCGCTACAAAGGATTTAGCTGCCAAAGCGAGCAAAACCGTTGTAGAAGGCATAAAAGCATATCGTAGACATTGGTGGTGTCCCATCAAAACACCAACTAATCATAATCAAGTTTGAGGATAACTACCTCCCTTGATATATATACTATATATATTAAAAACTTGATCTATGATCTAGCCCTAAACGAAAATAACCCCTGACCACACAACCGGTCAGGGGTTATTTATCTATCTATTAAGAGACAACATTAATAGGTTCACTTTTCAAAAAGGCTTGTACATTATCGCGAATAATACCCACCAAACGTTGACGCGTTTCGAGGCCCTTCCAGCCCATATGAGGTGTGATAATGACATTATCTAATGTATACAGAGGGCTATCCTCTGCTGGAGGTTCTACCTCTTGTACATCAAGGCCAGCACCGTGAATGCGTTTAGCTGCCAAGGCGTCACATAAATCCGCTTCATTAATAAGTGCACCGCGCCCCGTATTAATGATGACAGCATTAGATTTCATCTTAGCGATTGTATCCTTATTAATCAAATGTTTTGTCTTATCATTCAATGGGCAATGTAAGGAAATATAATCACTTTGCGCGAGTAATTCATCAAGGCTTACATAGCAAATACCCTCGCTATCTTCCTTTGGCGTACGCGTATGAATTAAAATGTTCATATCTAACGCCCTTGCAACCTTTACAACAGCCATGCCGATATGACCGGCGCCGATGATACCTAATGTTTTACCATTAACTTCGGTGTGAGGGACTTGTAAATGTTTAGTAAAATTGCTACGGTCGCCTTTAGCAAGCATACCGATTTGTTGCTGCATAGTAGATGCAAAATTTAGAAGCATCATAATCGCCGTATGAGCTACTCGTTCCGTACTATAAGCTGGAATATTGCACACCGTAATGCCCTTAGCACGCGCCGCATCAAGGTCGATGTTGTTATATCCAGTACCAGCTTCTACGATGAGTTTCACAGATTCAGGAAATTGTGAAAGCAACTCTGGCCCTACAGGTATTTCTTTTGTTACCACTACAGTAGCGCCTTGAATGCGTTCAATAAGCTCAGCATTTGTGCTATCGTCATACACTTGTACATCATTTGATAATACAGAAAAATCTAGCAAGTGATCATAATTCATCTTACCAGCATTAACCACTACAACTCGTTCGTTCATCATATCCTCCTAACAATTTCTATTAAGGGTAAATGTATTATATATTAATTATACTACAAGCTACTACATATTATATGCTAATTCATCATAGTCTATGCAGATTAAGACTAATTACTCCCTGAATATAAAATCAAATGAAATTTCAGCATAAACTTTCACAAAAACTATTGTTTAATTCCCTAAAAGTTATACAATAAAAGTAATGTATTTTAGGAGTGAAATGATCATGAGACCAACATATTTAACGATTGATACAAGCTTGGTTCGCGAGAACCTACGAAAAATAAAAGACAGCCTCCCAGAGTGGAGTACATCCACAGCGGTTATCAAGGCCAATGGCTATGGTCACGGTAGTGTTATGATGGGGCGTATTGCTGTCGAAGAAGGTTATGAATCCTTAGCCGTCGCTATTCCAGAAGAGTCTGTACCACTTCGCAATGCTGGCATTATGGTGCCTATTTACCTATTAGGCCTAACGAGACCACAATCCTTTGAACTTGTAGCGGATACGAATTCCATTCCTGCTGTTTGCGAATCTACCGATTTAGAGGCCCTAAACAAAGTGGCTGACAATCACGATATGATTATCCGCGTTGCCGTAGCCGTCGATACAGGCATGCATCGCATAGGTATTAAACCAGAAGATGCGGTAGAGTTCATTAAGCGCGTTGAATCCTATCCAAATCTTGCAGTAGATGGATTCTTTTCACACATGAGTAATGCCGATGCAGCAGACCAAAGTCACGCTCATGGACAGGCCCAAAAGTTCCATACAATGGTGGATGAAATTCGCGCCTTTAGACCTGATGCGGACTATCGATTTTCTCTCGCCAACAGTGCCGGTCTATTATCCGTAAAGGACAGTCTATTCACAGATGCACGACCAGGTATCATCCAATACGGCATCATGCCATCTCTCGATGTGCCAAATCGACTAGGTCTAAAACCGGTTCTCTCCTTCCACAGTGAAGTCGTTCATGTACAACATCTCGAAGCAGGCGAAGGCATTGGTTATGGATCTACCTATGTCACACCAGAGCCTATGACAATCGCTACCATTCCTGTAGGCTACGCCGACGGGTATCCACGCAGCCTATCTAATCGTGGTACCGTTCTCATCCAAGGTACCCGTTGCCCTGTTGTAGGACGCATTTGTATGGACCAATTCATGGTAGCAATACCTGATACGATTACGGTCAAACCAGGCGACAAGGTAGTACTATTGGGTTCTCAAGGTCATGAAAGCATCTCTACCCTTGAAATTGCAGCCCTTGCCTCCACCATTCCTTATGAAATCTTCTGTGGCTTCTCTGATCGCGTGCCACGACAATACATATAAAATAAAGAGGATGACACCAGTGATTTCAATGTCATCCACAAAAGCAAAAGCACCACCGAAATTCGGTGGTGCTTTTATTCTCCTATACCATACACATATGGATTGTGTGTGTTGTGTGTGTATTGTGTGTTGTGAGAGAGATATTTTATATACATCATGTATATACTTATGAATTGGGAAGGAACCCTTCATAAGGAGGCCCTAAGGAGACAGACGGCATAGGAGAGAGTCAATGTTTGTCTGATCCACCAAAGGGCCCGCATCGGGGTGCACTGGGAGATTCTATGCACCCCACGCGCCGATGGAATGACGCGATGCATGTGTATTGGTATAGTAGATTATTTATGAGCTTTATCTGCTTTTTCAGCCTTTACCGCTGGTGCAGGTTGAGCTTTTTTATTGGATTTTACGACCTTAGTTGTTTTATGGTCTTTTTTATCCGCTTTTATAACCTTTGTTGTTTTTGCATCCTTTTTATCTGCTTTTGCAACTGCAGGAGTTGTATCAGCATCCATGGACGCAGCTGCAGGGTTTGCTACAGCAGGAACTACAACAGGTTGTGCATTTTCGTTTACTACAGGTTTTGCAGCTTCAGCTGTTGCAGGTTTAGTAGCCTCAGCTGTTGCAGGTTTAGCAGCTTCAGGTGCTACAGGTCTAGCAGCTTCTGGTGCTACAGGTTTAGCAGTTTCAGTCACTACAGGTTTAGTATTTTCATTTGCTACAGGTTTAATAGCTGCAGACACATCAATTTTTGGTGCTGTTGCTTCTTGTTTTACTACTGGTGCAGTTTGTACTGCTTCTTTTACTACCGGCACAGGTTGTACTTGTGGGGCTTCTGCTGCATAAGCAACTACGCTAGTGCCTAATACACCAGCTACTGCCAATGCAAGGCTAGTTCTTACGATAGATTTCTTCATCATGTCCTCCTAAGTTTCAAATAGTTAATTGCATATAAGCTATGGAATATAACCTATGTACAATCACATCTGTTTACCACCTAGGCCTATGGCGGCTAACTGAGACCATCTTAGCCACCGCGTATGAGATGCAAATTAAGATATCAGAACAGCTCAATTTATTGCATGAAATATATATGAATTTTCGGCTAAATTTCTATAGAATTTTTACAAATGTGATTCATGAATCATCAATTCATATTATGTCTGCTGATTTCTGTGAAAGCCCATAGCATGCAACATTTCCCATATTATTAAATACTAATTTTTTCAATATGACCCACAGCTAGATCATTCATGAGTAAATTTTTAGAAAAAATACTATATTTAGCTACCAAAAAGCTACCAATAGATTTGTAATTTTTAAAAAATAAATTTGAAATACTGGTTAGTAACTCTTGCGAGTTTTCCCTATTTATTGCTCGCAATATAAATTGAAAATAGGCATGGAAAAGACGATAGATTTTTTATTTCTATCGTCTTTAATACTTTATATTCCCTTCGACAAACTTGAAGTTGTTTACTTACAGTACTCCTCTATTTTGTAGCTATATTCTTTTAGAAGTCCCCGTGAATAAATCTTTTTATTTTTTGAATCTCTAACTTCTTTCCAAAGAATAGCCGCAACTTTTAACTTGTTAGAGTAATGATTGCTAAACTCATCTGCACAAAAATCCTTTAGAAATTGATTCCATTGGCAAGCTGAATTATCATACTTGGCGTAGTCTGACTCTCCATAGTATATTTTAATCATATCTTGGATTGTAAAATTTATGTTGTTGTCCCGTTTTACTTTTCGCCAAGCTGTTGCCATATCAGCATTAAATTTAAAGGGATTAACACCTGTTACAGCTGAAAAATAATCACGAAATTTCTGATTAAAGGAAAACCCACATTCAAGTAATGATGTATTTAGGGTTATTATTTCGGTTTGATTTTTATTTCTTTTCCTCAAAAATTTTTCTACTCTATTTCCCTTAAAATATTGTTCTATAATATGATTTAATTCTTTTTTTGTACATCTGTATTCTAATCCAAGGTACTTACAAATTTGTGAAAGCTCTTCTCGATACCAGTAGTATCTGTTAAATTCTTCAAATGATTTTATATCTCTAAAATCAGGTCTATTTTCTTCCAAATGCTCACCTCTACAACTCCAAATTTCTAAATGGGGTTTTTTTATATATTAGATACTTTCAACAAAACGCAACATTCCAGATACCCTAAAAAAGCTATTAAACATATATTGACATATATTAACATACTCTAATATATAATAAGAACCCCCTAGGCGATAACCTAAAGGGTTTTTTAGAGAGGACAAATTATAATCAACTTATAGACTATCATGAATATCTAAGAGTATCAATAAAGCTGGTATTATCTATATTTATTTAATCTATCCAATTCATTGATACTCACAGAAATTCATAAAATTAGTTGGAGCTGATAATAGGATTCGAACCTACGACCTACTCATTACGAATGAGCCGCTCTACCAACTGAGCTATACCAGCATGTGTATAGTAACATCCTACTCCTATTGCAGTAAGATGTCAAATACACCTATTTTACGCCTTTTACAGATACGAGTTCACCTGTGAAAGCGTCTACATGTACTTCAATTTCTTGATGATTAGCGGCACCAAATTCTACATCGTATACAAAACGACCTTTTTCATTTTTTACAGACCAGCTATTAAGGCTAGTTGCTTGGCCTTTTGTTTGAGCAAAGGCAAAGTTTACAACTGCGTCTGGCGTTAAAATACGAGTAGGATCAAAGGCCTTTTTCTCTAAACCAACCTTGTATGCGCCTTCTTTTGTTTCACCAATTTGATTTGTATTGTAGTTGTATTTCAACTCATACTTACCTGTTGAATCAAAGCCTTCAACTTCATATTTAATTTGACCATCTTCGCCATCAAATGCAATTTCTGTAATCGCTGCTTTTGGATGTTGTTGAATGAAAGCATTGAGCAATGTATTGGCGCCTACAATGGCTGCATGATTAGCATCAACAACTGCTACTGTCGGTTGTACCGGTACAATACTAGCCGCATCAACAACTGGTGCATTTACCCCAAATGCCGCTGCTAGTGCCAATGCAATACCGCCTTTTACGAACATAGATTTCATAAATTCCTCCTACATAAATAGTATTAGTAAATATTCCATATACTACTATTATACACAATAGTTAGAACTTTCACGAACAAAATCATAATCTAAAATGACACCCACGAATAGATAGCATATGTTACAATTTAATTAGTAAAACAATAGTTAATAATATATACAAGTGAGTACTATGATTTCTTTATATCCAACCTTTTACCATACATTTCAATGCAAAGCCAATCAATGTCATCATACATGTTGTCAAAAGTGGACTATCGATGTAGATGAGGAGACGGCTAAATTATATCAAACACTGCCTACACCATTAGGTGAAGACCTACGGAAATTTATGACCGTCGATGACGAAGGCTATTATTTCATGTTTAGCGACAAACAGCCTACCTGTCCGTTGCTACTGGAAGATGGATTGTGCCGCGTGGTCTTAGAACTAGGCGAAGATAGTTTATGCGATACCTGTCATATGCATCCGCGGTTCTATAAATATATCGAAGACCTCGAGCTCTGTGGCGTCGGTCTATCCTGCGAAGAATCGGTAGAAAAGTTACTAGCTACCGAAGGCGATCAATTGCTATTCACTATCGAAGATGATGACGGCGAATTTACTGCTGAAGACCGTCCCGTACTCGAAAATATCTTTGACCTCTTAGCATTAGGTATTAATCCTGCTATTTGTCAGTTTACACTCAATCATTCTATCCACTACTGCCAAGAGTTAGTTACTATATATAAGAAAACGGAGCCTATCGATGAGGAATGGACAAAACAACTAGCCCATTTAGAGGCCATGCTGTCATCGACAACGGCATCAACTACGATGGACTTACTTAAGGCTGACACCATCGATGTATCCGCACTCAACAAGGTGTATCAATACATCTTATACCGCCAAATTGATATGCTTGCAGAATACTCGTTAGAAAGCCTTGTGCGATACGCCTTTGACGCCACAGTATTCATCGCACTGCTAACACATCAATTCGGAAATCTGCCAGAACAAATCAGACGATGGTCTGAACAAATCGAATACGATGAAGATAATGTAGCATTCTTATTTAATGAATATGAAAACAACTACCTTGCCAAATAAGAATTATCGGACAAATCATGCGTAGTTGCTATATAACGATGAAAAGACACATTCCAAAAACGGAATGTGTCTTTTTAAAATAGTAGTATGCCTAAAAATTTTATGCCTACCCAGATGATGTACGCACCGCATATAACGAGAAGTCCTTCAAAGGCATTGCCCGAAACGGAGGCCCCCACAATACGTCCTACCACGGTGATTAAGGACATGGTAAGAAGAAGGCAAATAATCGTAAGAAATACGCCTAATAACAACACGAGGACGACAGGCGCTTTAGCGAAAGCAAATAGTACACCAATGCTCAACATGTAGATACCGATTACCACTTGCGCATATGCAATACAGTGGAATACACCGGTTAAAATAGTCATCGTATAGCAATGACGAGCACGCCATAATGCATAGCCGCTGATAAGTATAGCCATAACTAAAGCTTTCACAATCAGCAATAGCCATCTGCTCACATCCCACAGAGGTGTCGTCGTATTCAACTTTTGTAGCAATCCATTGATTTCAATGATATTAACCATAGGAAGTTGTTCAATTTTCATAAATGTGGTGGGATTCATGATGAAGTGTTTCATAGCCTCCGTATATACCGAATCACCTATAGCGGTGAATTGGTAACATATAACGGCTAGCACCATCATCACGACTAATTGAGTTATGCTGGTACGTTGACGATATATGCGTACGCCATCCGTATCGATAGGCCCTACTAATCGATCAAAGAATTCAATCATATGTCCTCTTAATACTTATTAATACAACACAATACAAAGTATGCGTCAATGCACATAAATAGTACATTATTTCATGAAACGCTCATTTATTATAACATAAAAGCAAGGTATAGAATATACCTTGCTTTTAATTTTATTATATTTTTATGTTATAAATAGTTTAATTTTACTCATAAAAAGTTATTGCAAACTTCCTAAGATTTTAGTCAAATTATCATCCATTCGTTCAAGATATGTTTTATCGTCTTCCTTGCTTTCGATAGTATAAATAGTTTCTACCTTAGCGCCTACTTCTTGAGCTAATGTCTTAGATACTTCTGGACTAGCCATTTCTTCTGCGAAGATTGTGGTAATCTTATTTTCCTTGCAGTATTCGATGAGTTTAGCCAATTGTGCTGCATTTGGTTCACCTTCTGCAAACACATCTTCTACGCTATTTTGTTCTAATCCAAAGTCACGGCATAGATATGCAAAAGCAGCATGACCTGTTACAAAGTTTTTGTGTGGAGCTTTTGCAAATTGACCTTCATATTTTTGAATCATCGCATCTAGTTTTGCTACATAATCATTGTAGTTCTTTTCGTAATAATCCTTATTAGCAGGATCTACCTTTACCAATGCATCCTTAATATTTTTAACTTCAATCTTAGCATTTTTCAAAGACAACCATGTATGAGGGTCTTCTGCGCCATGTTCTTTAATTTCGTCAGGATCTGTGTTTTTAATAGCCTCTACACCGTCAGATGCTTTCACAGATACAAGTTTGTCGTTTTTAGCCGCATCAATCGCTTGTTGCGCCCAAGGTTCCATGCCGAGTCCGTTATAAACAAATACTTGCGCTGATGCTAATTGTTTCATATTCTCTGGTTTTAATTCAAAGTCATGTGGTTCCGTACCATCTGGAATAATCGTAGATACCTCTACCTTATCGCCACCGATAGCCTTCGCAAATTCAGACATAGCATTAAAACTTGTTACCACTTGGATTTTCTTACCTGCTTGTTCCTTTGGCGCATCATTACCACAGCCTGCAAATAGAGCAGCCATCAGCACGCCAACTACTAACAATACCAGTTTCTTGACCATAGTAGGCCTCCTTTTTCTAAATCCTGAGTGCTCATGCTATTATAGTATATATAGTATTCTTTAATTGCAGTTGCGACTCAGTTGCATTTGTAATATAGTTATAGTATAAACGTAGTAATAATTTTGTCAATCAGAAAAGTGGTTTTTATGTTATCAATTCAACATCTTTATTTTTCATACCAAGGTCAACCGCCCTATGTGCTAAATGATTTAAACGTAGAGGTCCATAGCGGCGATTATATTTCCATCGTAGGCGACAATGGTTCTGGTAAAAGCACCCTCTTGCGCCTCATTCTAGGTTTTCTAACGCCTGTAAAAGGTTCCATCACATGTAACACGAACAATATTCGTTATGTATCACAAAAGAATGATTTCTCCCATGCTGGATTTCCTATTACAGTCCATGAAATTCTAGATTCCTATCGCAAGCTATTGAACATCAAAGATAAGCATGAAGTGAATCGCGTTCTTGAACTCACACATATGACAGAGTTTAAAGACCGCCTCATCAGCAAATTATCCGGCGGTCAAGCACAGCGCGTTTCTATCGCACGGGCCCTTATCGGCAATCCAGATCTCATCATTCTCGATGAACCATCAACGGGCATCGACCGCAAGAGCCAAGAAGGTATTTATGCCCTCTTGCGCACACTAAATCAGGAACACCATATTACTATTATTTCTGTAGAGCATAATTTGGAAATGGCTCTTGCAAATTCGACAAATATCTATCACATTGCAAATGGTCAAGGTCATCTCTGTTCCCCTGAACAATATGCTTGCGAAATCATGCATAACACAGGATGCAATTCTGTGGACCATGAAAACTGTTCCTGCTTTACAGATGTGACGGCTCAGGCTCATGATACAACATCTAAGGAGGTGCGCCATGTTTAATTATGATTTCATGCAAAATGCCTTCTTCGTAGCAGTCTGCATTTCTCTATTATGCCCATGCATCGGTATATTTATGGTACTACGCCGGTCCAGTATGATTGGCGACACCATGAGCCACGCATCCCTCGCCGGAATTACCCTCGGTTTATTGACCAATACGAACCCTATATTAGGGGCTTTCATATTCACCGCTATCTGCGGCGCTCTTATCGAGTTCTTGCGAAAATACTTTTCTCACCACCTCGATTTGATTCTTACCATCATCTTATCTCTCAGCATCGGTACAGCCATTACCCTCATCAGTTCGGGCAAGCTGAAAGCTAACGCTAACGTATTCTTCTTCGGTAGCATCTTAACCGTAAATACTACAGATATGATTAGCATTGCAGTACTCACCATATTATCTGTGTTAACCTTGTATTTCCTCTACAACTCACTGCTCTACATCGCCTACGATGAAGAGGTAGCACGAGTAGCGGGTGTAAAAGTGGATTTGATTAACTATGTATTTGCTATCTTAATGGCGGCAGCCGTATCCATTTCCATCAAAATCGTCGGCGTTCTCGTATTAAGTGCCATGATTGCCTTACCGGTAGCCTCTGCATTACAATTGGAAAAAGGTTTTAGAACAACCTTACTCTGCTCCATTGGATTTAGTTTACTGGCCATGATTATCGGTCTATTCGGATCCTATTATCTTAACGTGGCACCAGGTGGCTTTGTATCACTTACATCGGTATTCATCCTATTGGTAGTACTCATCATCAAGAATATTAAATCCATTATTCGGAGGATGCAATTTAGTAAATAAATATTATGTGTACAAGAGTGCATACAGTTAATAGTTAATCCATAATAGAAAGCGTTATTATGAATACAACACATTGGCCAGAAGGCATAAAAAAGACCAAACAGCGCGAAGCTATTTGGTCCGTATTAAACTCAACGGATAAACCGATTACCGCCATCGAAATTGCTGAACGATTAGGCGATGACAGCACCACCTGGATGTCTACCATTTACCGCACCCTTGAGTTATTAGAAACAAAAGATATCATTACACGTACCACCATCATGGGTAGCGACATGGCGTACTACGAAATTACCCCCCATACGCACCGTCACTATGCGGTATGTACGAAATGTGGAACTATGATACCTCTACATACCTGCCCCGTCGTAGAAATGCCACAGGAACTTACAGATGTAGGGTTTACAGTAACAGAGCATCACTTAGAAATTGCGGGAATCTGCAAGGACTGTAAAAACAGATAAAACGCCAAAAGGGCCCCTAATCTAATGTACTCGGGGCCCTTTCATATGGGATATCTAATATTAATCTATATAGTTTTTAATCGCTTCATTGAACAATGTTACCTTATATTCGCGAATCTCATAGGTTGCCAATTGCTCCGCATAATATGCGTCGAATTGTACAGCCTCTTCTAAGTCCTCAACTGTTCCTTGAGCGATAATAAGGCTTTCACCAGAGTTATCTGGTCTTGTGCCAAACATTAAAAATTTTCCTGCATCAAAATATGTTTTATACCAGATATGATGCTTCTCTCTCATTGCCTCGAATGCTTCCGGCGGGATGCGATTCATATCTAGCTTGATAGAAATCGTATACATAATAGGCTCCTATATACTCTTGCTTAACCACACTATATGTATCCCTCTCTTACCTATAGTATAGCATTTTTCCTATAATGTTTCTATTTTATAGAATATAACAGGGCGTAGTCGTACATGACCACGCCCTATTTATTATGTAAAGTATAGGATTTTATAGACTTTCACCAATTACAACATCAATGGAGCAATAACGAAGCCAAGTGCTACGGAAATAGCAATGGCCAGTACGCCTGGGATGAAGAATGGGTGGTTAAATACGAGATGACCGATTCGAGTCGAACCTGTATCATCCATTTGCACGGCCCCCAAAAGTGTTGGATATGTAGGCAATACAAAGAGTGCAGATACGGCTGCAAAGGATGCGATAATGATATATACAGACCCCGTATTTTCCGGTGTAATACCTAAAGCAAGGATTACTGCCGGTACAAGTGCTTGTGTAGTCGCTGCTTGGCTATACAAAAGCGTACTAGCGAAGAAGAAGGCCACTGCTAACAAGAATGGATATGCCGTTACCATGCTAGAGGCCATGGCTTTAATTTCAGGGATATGACCTTTTACAAAGGTATCGCCTAACCACGCTACGCCGAGAACACAGACGCAAGCAGATAAACCAGATTTGAATGTACTTGTGTTGACAAGTTGTGCTGTATCTAATTTACAGAAGAATGTGATAGCCGCTGCAATAATCATCATGAATCCGACGATGGCATCGTTTCGACCGAAGATAACCGGTTTAATGATACCGATATTCTTGGAAATCGCTGTTGCATAGAATACGATACAAATGATACCGATTAAGAAGATTAATACAGATTTTTTCGCACCTGGTTTTAAATGGAAATCAACATTCTTTTCGCGAGGTGGTGCCACATGGCCTGCTGCCAAACGTTCTTGGTAAACAGGATCAGAAGACAAATCATTGTTCGTAAAGGTCGACATGATAAAGGCAGTAATCATAACCGCAATAAATGTTGTGGAAATACAAATACCAAGCAATGTTGGATAGCTAACACCGAACGGTTCAAGGAATCCGCTCATAGCAACAACCGCTGCGGATACAGGGCTTGCGGTAATACCGATTTGGCTGGCTACAACGGCAATCGATAGTGGTACGGACGGCTTGATGTTCTCGCTCTTTGCAACCTCTACAATTACAGGAATCATAGAAAATGCCGTATGACCTGTACCAGCTAAGATTGTCAAGAAATACGTAACTGTAGGAGCTAAATAGTTGATGTATTTAGGATTTTTACGCAAGATATTTTCCGCAATGCGTACTAAATAATCTAAACCACCAGCCAACTGCAATGCACAAATTGCGGCAATGGCTGACATAATGATTAAGATAACATCCCAAGGAATTTGCCCTGGAAACATCCCCATACCGAGGCTCAGCAATACGACACCGAGGCCGCCAGCATAGCCGATGCCCATGCCACCGAGGCGTACGCCCAAGAAGATGGCACCGAACAAGATAATGACTTGCATAATTACATAAATGTCCATACGATGACCTCCTTTGAATATATATACTATACATATATAGTATCATAGATATGCAAAATAATCATCGTATTTTGAGAATGTATAGAATATATTTTACATTATGCAAGTAAAATGCTTTTTATTATAGAATGATTGGCTTCAAATCTTCTAATACGCCCTCTTCTTCTGTGGCACGTTTAATACTTTCACCTACGATGCGAACCATGTCTTCCAATTGTTCCACCGTGGATGCCAATGGTGGCATAAGGATAACCACATCGCCGATTGGGCGGCAAATAAGGCCTTGTTCACGAGCTAAAACGGCAACCTTTGCACCTACCGCATCATTTGGGCGATACGCTTCGTGAGTAGCAACGTCCTTTTCAAGTTCAATACCTACAATAAGACCTCGTTGACGTACTTCTTTAACATGTTTTAACTGTTCGATAGGTTTGAGTGCCTTTGTGAAAGCCTCAATCTTCGCAGATAATCCTTCGATAACCTTTTCATCGCGGAATACTTTCAACGAAGCCAATGCAACAGCACATGCCAAGGCATTACCGGTGTAGGAATGGCCATGATAGAATGTTTTCTTTTCTTCAAATGTGCCAAGAAATGCATCGAATACGCGTTTTGTAGTCAATGTAGCGGCCAACGGCAAATAACCACCCGTAATCCCTTTGGATAAGGTCATAAAATCAGGCGATACGCCTTCATGTTCACAAGCAAAGAATTTACCTGTACGGCCAAAGCCTGTTGCCACTTCATCAACGATGAGGAACACATCATGTTTAGAAGTTAACTCACGAACGCGTTTTAAATAGCCGTGAGGCATAACAAGCATACCGGCCGCAGCCTGCACTAATGGTTCCATAACGAGAGCTGTAATTTCGTCTCCTTCTTCATTGAGGATACGTTCCAATTCTGCTAAGGAATCTTCAAATGCTTTATCTCGATCTGCTACATCACGGTATACACCAGGGCTTGGCAAGGTTAAAGGTTTGAACAACAAATTATGGAATACTTGATGGAACAACTGAATCCCACCTACGGATACAGTACCTAATGTATCACCATGATAGCCCGCATTGAGTGCAATAAATTTCGTTTTCTTTGTTTGACCTACTAATTGACGGTATTGGTACGCCATCTTAATAGCGACTTCAATAGCCGTACTACCATCATCGGATAAGAATACCTTTTCCAAACCTTCTGGTGCCAATTCAACTAATTCTTTACACAACTGCGCTGATGGAGGGCTCACCAATCCGAGCAATGTACTATGCGCAATCTTATCAACTTGGTCCTTCAACGCTTGATTAAGCACAGGATGATTATGGCCATGAATATTAACCCACAAGGATGATACACCATCATAATACTTTTTACCCTTGTCATCGATCAAATACACGCCTTCACCGCGTTCGATAACTACAGGTTCTTGTGCTAACCAGTCTTGCATTTGTGTAAATGGATGCCATACAAATTCGTGGTCCCATTGTGCAATTTGTGAAAGTTGTTTCTCTGCCATCATAACACCTCATACTTAAGATTTTATATCTATACTATCTACTTAATTCCAGATTCCTTGTATATGGAGCTTTCACTAAATGCCCCATACAGTTTGCCAAATCTTAGCCGAATCTAAGAATGAACGCCCCCAACCAAGTTTGATATGAGCTTGATTAGGTCCTTGATATGGAGGAAGTACACCGAGCACCGGAATACCGGTATACCGTTCCATATCCTCAATATTCGTCTTTAATAAGAATGGATCCACCACAGTCGTATCATTTACAATGATTCCTTTTACATCAATATGATGCTGTTTTGCATACTCATACGTTAACACAACGCGATTGATAGAACCTAGACGCCCATCAGCAACCAATATGGCAGGATATGCAATATCCGTCATAAGATTTGTAAACGTAATATCCTTAGTAAGAGGCGTTGTAATTCCACCAGCCCCTTCTACAAATGTAATATCGTGTTGATTTACAACCCTTTTCACATGATTTACAATCTCTGGATAATCGATGTCCACACCGGCCAACTCTGCCGCCAAACGCGGTGAATAATCCCCTGCCAATGCAATAGGATTCACCTCGCGACGACGCGACTCAGGAATACCTACAGACTGCATCAAATAGGTAGCATCCTTACTTTCAAGCCCCATGCATATTTCATCTTCATCCATCGTTCCGCATTGAGAAAACGGAACCGCACTAGACGACACAGGCTTAACCATGCCCACATCAAAACCATCGTCCACTGCTAACGCCCCAAGCAAACCTGTGACAAACGTCTTACCTACATCCGTATCCGTACCAATAATAGAAACACCTAACTGTCTCATACGAGCACCTCTTTACCATATCGAATCAGCATTAACAACTATGCATATATAATTAGTTGACAATTTAATTACAGTATAAAACTTACAAATAGAACAGTCAACTATATACAATCTATACAGGTTGACAATTTTCGCTATAACAAGAGCCACTCATACCTTCGCAGCGACATTCCACTATTAAATATAGAGAGATTCCGCTATATTGAGCGGGTAAGCATAACCCAATGAGACTAGTTTACACGCAAAGTAAATAGAAATAGAGGGTCCCTTTCCACAGCGACTTTGGCCCTGCGAAGGCCGCAGGCCGGAGTCAGACCCGGCCGGTGTTTCTCTCATTAAATACAGAGGAATTCCGGAGTATTGTGGTTATACGTAAACTCGATGGGACCCAATTATATCTACAGTTATAGCAAGAGCCACTCATACCTTCGCAGCGACTTTGGCCCTGTTCCGTAGGAACAGACCCGGCCGGTGGAGCGAGACGGTGTGAGTGGCTCTTGATAACCTAAATGTAGAATTGTAATAGGGCCCCATCGAGTAGATGATTAAACCTCAATATAGCGGAATTCCCCTGTATCAGGATCCATCATCCCCCCATAGAATCCCATACCTCTTGGGAATAATGGATGGTGACGCAAGAATTTAACTGTATAGCGTACATTTTCTTCAGAAATGTGGAAACGGTCCATCCAATCGATAAGACCTGGTTCAATCATGCGAATGGCATCTTCATTAATGCCTTTGGCTTTCATAGATTCCATAAATTGTTCTGCGGAAAAGTCAATCATACCACAGTTTTCGTGACCGATGACGATTACATCTTCGATGCCCATACCGTATGTAGACACAAGCAAGCTTTGAACGATGTTATCAATCGGTTGCGTTACGCTGTTGCCGGCCGTCTTAATGGTGATAACCTCGCCGCGATCAAATCCTAAAGATTCTTCGAGCATCCCCACTAAACGCGTATCCATACATGTTACAATGGCTAATTTCTTTGTAGGATGACTAGTTAAACCCTTTTGAGCAAGCTCAGGATGTTTAGCTACATATTCTTTGTTTTTTTCAATAATGCCATTAATATCAATCATAATGCACCTCGCATATTCTATGAGACATGTTGATGTTCTCTACGTATTTTACTAGGAATCATATTTCATTAAGTATAATTATCCCGTATAAGATTATATAAAACTTTCACCATAAGATACAATACTATAAGCTATGTATACAAGATACTTAATGAGGAATCCCCCTCGATTAATTCCCCCGATTATGTTACTATTAAGTCGTAGTTTATTTATACATCCTGCGCGATACCGCAGCGATGTATGTACCAAGTAGGTACAGTTAGGAGGTTTTATGATGGGTATCAACGCAAAAACACTGCCAGGCATATTGCTCTGTGCAATTCTAGCCATTCCATGTTGGCTATTAGGACAGCATTTTCATTTTATCGGCAGTCCAATCTTCGCTATTATCCTCGGTATTATTATTGGTTCATTATTCACATCTTGGAAACGAGAAAAAACGGGCGCCGGCATTGGATTTACGTCTAAAAAAATCCTACAATGGGCCGTTATCCTTCTCGGCTTTGGTCTTAACATCACCCAAGTATTGCATGTAGGTTGGGTTTCCTTACCAATTATCATCTCAACCATTGCCACATCGCTTATCATTTCTTACATCATATTCAAAGCCACGCATATCGATTCTAACACAGCCGTTTTGATTGGTGTCGGTTCTTCCATCTGTGGTGGTAGTGCCATTGCTGCGGCGGCGCCTGTTGTGAAAGCTAGCGATCAAGATATTGCACAAGCTATTTCCGTTGTATTCTTCTTCAACGTAGTCGCTGCATTCATATTCCCACCTCTTGGCGATGCTATTGGATTGTCTAACATGGGCTTTGGCCTCTTTGCGGGCACAGCCGTTAACGATACATCATCCGTAACAGCTACTGCTGCTGTTTGGGATAGCATGAAGGGCACAGGCACGCAAGTTCTTGAATATGCAACCATCGTTAAATTGACACGTACATTGGCAATCATCCCTATCTGTTTAGGTCTTGCTAGTTATCAAGTGTACAAAGCCAAACAAGCGGCTAAGGCAAGCGATAACGCTGAATCTGTTAATATTGCAGCTATCTTCCCTAAGTTCGTTCTTTATTTTGTCATTTGTTCTCTTATTACAACTGTATTGTCCTATGCAAATGTAGATATTCACTTCTTAGACATATTCAAAACTATTTCTAAATACTTTATCACCATGGCCATGGTTGCTATTGGGCTTAATACAAATCTTGTTAAGCTTATCAAATCTGGTGGTAGTGCCCTTGCATTAGGCGCTGCATGCTGGATTTGCATCACCCTCGTCAGCCTAGGGATGCAACATGTTATCGGTTTATGGTAAAATAGAATAAAGCTTCGTTTAATACAGAATAGATTTCTATGTAGTACTTTATAACACTACACAGGGGTCTATTCTTTTATTATACGTACCAAATTTACCTAAACGTATCATCCATCAAGAAAGGAGGATTATCTATGTATTTCCTGCAAGGTTTATTAGTAGGTCTCGCCACGTTTGCACCGATTGGGATGCAAAATCTATTTATCATTAATACGGCCCTCGTCCAACCATTGCCACGTATCCTGTTAACTATCACTATCATTGGCCTATTCGATATGACCTTGAGTATGGCGGCCTTTTACGGCATTGGGGCGCTCCTCGAGGCATGGCCAGTCTTCAACCTGATCATTCTCATTGCAGGCGGCTTGCTCGTAGCCTACCTAGGATACAAAACATTTAAAACTACACCTTCACTCAAAAAGGTTGATACGAACATCCCCATCAAAAATATCCTGTTAATGGCACTTCTCGTTACATGGGGCAATCCGCAAGCAGTCATCGATGCATCCATGATGCTCGGCGCCTTTCGCGCTAATATTCCTGCTGAAAGCATATATCACTTCTTCTTTGGATTTCTCGCGATGACACCGATTTGGTTTGGATTCCTTGCTGGAACCATGTATGTACTAGCTAAGAAAATTAAGATATCCCATCTCGTATGGATCAATCGCGTATGCGGTACCGTATTAATCATATATGGCATAAAGCTCGTCTATGATGGCATTCTAATGATGCTGTCCATATAAACACAAAACAGGTATCGCCTGAAATCACTACACCATAAAGCTGTGTGGTTTTAGGCGATACCTGTTTTATTCATATATGTTGTTATTTAAAACTCATCGAGAACCTGTAGAAAAATATCTTTAAATGCCTCTGCATAGGTATTAGGATTTTGTGAACTCACATAGAAATAGTAATCCTTTTCTATAGGTTTACCATTATTTAATATACATTTTCGCTCAATACCTGGAATGGTATCCACTAGATACTTGAATCGGTCTACCAATAATATACCTTGTCCAGCACCAACGAGAAAACGAGCTTCTTCAAGATTTTTAACTTGTAGGAACGATCCCATAAATCCCATCGATTTTCGATAGTTTTCCTCTTCATCTAACCGTTGGTCATCATGACATACAAGAATTAACGGCAAATCTAATAATTCTTTCAGCTCTACAGACCCCTCCGGGGTATACCCCTTGGGCACCTCTGCTATAACGGTGGCCTTACTAATAGGATATGCTACATAATCATTATCCGACTTAATTTGCCAATAGTCATTAAAAATAATATCCACCAAATTATCATCGAGCATTTGATTCAATTCAGAATGGCTGCCACTATACATACGCACATCGAGGTCACGATACCGTTTTGTAGTGCGCATTAATGCCTGCTGCAATGCAATGCCACTATAGCGATTTAAATAGCCAATACGCAAATACTTACGCTCATTTTTACCGACACGCACCGTCTCATCTTGTAAATTTTTAACGCGCGTCATCAGCTGTTTACCATTCCGATATAAATATTCACCAGCCGGTGTTAGATGAAAGCTACGCTTTTCACGTATCATCAATGGAACGCCAAGACTAGCCTCCAAGGATTTAATTTGTTGTGAAATAGCCGACTGAGACACATAGTGCTCATAGGCTGCCTGTGTAAAGCTGTTATGCTCTACAACAGAAATAAAATACTCCAATTGTTTTAATAACATGATGAACTCTCTCAATACACATAATCCCAAACAATAAACCTGTCACTATCCAAACATCTAGATACTCTCACGCAACAGGCTACGCCACACAAATATAGCGGCTATAAAAAAGATACTAGCAGTACTCCAAAATACCATGCCGTAACCAAACCAATTAGCAATCATACCACTAATCATAGGGCCCAACACATTGCCCATCATGGCTACACTAGATACAGCACCAAAGACAATACTTCGCCGCTCTTTGGGAACAGCCTTTGAAATCAAGGTATTCGCTATAGGCGTAATAAAGCCCATAAAGAATCCTGCAATGGTTCTAAATATACCTAAGCCCCACACATTTGGCATAAGATATTGGAGGATAAAAAATCCGCCTACACCACAGGTGGCCGTCAATAATATATTCGGCATAGACATCCATTTAGTAATGCGCCCGATTGAAATCGATGCTAGTGCACTAAACAGACCGGCTCCAAAGATAATAACACCTACAATGGTAGCCACAAAATCATCATTTACTTGCATATAGTGTTTAATGTAAAGCGGCAATATAGGGCCTATACCGGTAATACCAAAATTACATAAAAATTGCATAACCACGAGCAATCGTACACGTGGGATAGCAAGAAATGATTTAATTAATGCCCATTGGGACTCATTACTATCTACCTTATGCGTATGCTGTAGATTAGGCATAAGTAGGTACACAGCTAACAAGCACAAGCCTGATAAGATTGAAAACATAAAGAACGGAGCCCGATAGCCTAATAAATCGGCAGCAAGACCGCCCATAAGAGGGCCAAAAACCAGACCCATCACCATCGACGCTTGATACAATCCCATCGCCCATGGTACGCGTTCCTCTGGTGTGATTAATACAATGATACCAAGTCCAATGGGTACAAAACCACCCACTAAACCTTGTAAGGTACGCAACACTAACAGCTGACTCGGCGTTTGTGCAAAACCGGCAGCCCCTACAGCTAGCATCAGGGTGGCAAGGATGAACATCATCACCCGCCGAGGCCCTAGTTCATTGGCTTTCCTGGACCAAAAGGGAGCACTCAAGGCTACCATACAAGGTGTTACACCAGATACAAGACCGGCCCACATAGCAGCCTCTCCTTGATTGGTCAACCCTAAATCTACCAAATATAAAGGTATAAATGATAATACGCCGATAATAGTAATGCCCGCACCGACTTGTATAGCGCAAATCAAATAGATGATGCGCTTCCATGAAATATCCATACAACCTTCAAGCAATTAAATAATATACATTATTTAGAATATATTTACCTAAATATATTAAGATAACTTACCTATATATTGTATCGTAAACAAGAAAAAAAGACCATCTCTTATGCACTAATAAGTAAAGATAGGTACGAAAAAAGCTCTCATCTCTTAGTAATAGACGAGAGCTTCTATTTATAAAAAATATATACTATATTCTTAGTATTGTTTTTGTTTAATCATCCAGTAGATGTAGTAGATTACCAATGCATATGTTAATACATCAAATACAGGTAAGAATGGTACCATTTTGGACAAACGACCAAAACCATGAACATGAATGTTTGCTGCAATGATGGCAATAAGATTTAAACGATGAATCCAAATCGCTTTCTTACGAGATACGGATTTTGCCATATTTCCAATCCAAGGTGTTAAGTATAGTACACCAAAGATAAGAGCAATAAACATGGCTCCAAGGGAGATATAACCGCCCCAAAAACCTAAGAAAGAGTTTACGGCCTTTAAGAAGTATACATACCAGTGAGCACAGACTAAGACAACGCAGACAATACCTACTATACGATGTACTTCAAACATTTCTTTTGGATTGTATCGTTTGATAAACCATTTTGGTTTTGTTGCAATATATGTCAACACAAGCCAAGCTGCATAAGGGATTAAACCTAAATGAACCTTCCAGTTACCAAATGGTCTGCCGCCAGTCACATACCCATATTCTACCATTCCCATTAAGATGAGTGCTAACACAGCAATCCAAATAAGAATATGGTACTTACTCTTAAATTGTTTCTTCACTACTTCTGCCATTACCGAGACTCCTCACAGTTAAATATATATGATGTTAAATAATTCCACATAAGATAATACCAATTTTCATTCTCATAGTAAAGTGAAAATGTATACCAATCTCACATAAAAACATGAATATTACTCATATAGCAGGAATATGCCCATATTATAATATAGACTTTAAATACTATCCAAGAGCAGATAAATACTAAAAGCCCTCACAGCCGTAAAAGCGACAGCTTTCACAACCATGAGGGCTATAAAAAAAACTAGTATACCGCATGCAATCGATATAAAGTTTCAAGTATTCAATTATACACGATCACGTTTGCGATATACGATGAACGGACGTGCTAAGTAGTTGAGTGGAACACTCAAGCAGTGTACCAAACGGCTAAATGGGAAGATAATAGCTACCACCATCCACGCTAACATGTGGAATTTAAACATGAATGGTACGCCTTCCATCAAGGATGGATCCGGCATAAAGGAGATTAGGCTACGGAACCAAGGGCCGATGGATACGCGGTAATCAAAGAAACCAGATGCATTAAGCAATGTACCAGCCATACCGCTAAAAATAGCTAATGTTAAGAACAAGTATAACCATTTATCAAGGCCAGATGTATTAACTTTCATAGCAGGCACAGTAAAGCGACGTTTCATCAAAAGCAAGAAGCCTACGATGAAGATGATACCCGCTACAGCACCCATGTATAACGCACCTTGATGGTACATATGGTCATTAATACCGATTGCAGCAGTCCAAGTTTTAGGGATCAACACACCTACTACGTGACCACCGATAACGCAAAGCAAGCCAAAGTGGAACAATGGATTGGCAATGCGCAATTGTTTTTTCTCTAAAAATTCACTCGATTTTGTAGTCCAGTTTCTTTCAAAGTAGAAGAAACGAACCAAAGTACCTACGATTAAGAAGGTGAAAGCGATGTAAGGCAAAGCGCCCCAAAGGAATAGATTCATCGTGCACCGTCCTCCAATCCATTTGCAACAGACAAGATAATATCAAACAAGAATGCATAAGGCAATTTAGCCTCAATGAAGCGTTCTCTAATGTATTCCAATTTTGGTTTACAATAGTCGTAAATTTCTTTTGCTTTTTCATCATCGATAACGGCACATAATTCAAGAAGTGCTGGAATATAGTCTGGCATTTCTTTTGGCAAATCATAGTCGTTTTCTAGGAAGAACGCTTTAAATTTAACGAGTTCTTCTGCTTGTTCCCCAGTACCTTGCAATTCATAAGTCGATAAATACATCGTTGTATTTTGACTAAAATCAAAGGTACGAACATATTGGTCTTCAAATTCTTTTTTATCGGATTCCTCTACATAGTCGAAGAATTCTAATAAACCTTGGCGAAGTTGAGGATGCCCAACGGATTGGGCGTCCTCTCTCCATTCAGGTAATTCGTTATACCATTGTTCATCAGGATAGCGTAGAAGAAATGACGCAATAAGAGCGATTTTCTGAGCATCCTTCATTATTGACATCCCCCTGTTGGGCAAGCAAATCCGCGATTATGTTGCATTTCTAGGCGACCTTCGCGAGATACTTTCACATCAGCTGGGATAACAAAGCGATCATTATATTTGGACAATGCCAACAATTTGTACATACCGTACATTTGATCTTCTGTTAAATCAACTTTGTGTTCAATAGGACCGTCACCTGTTTCACGACGACGCATGTATTCACGCATGTCGAGAACACGTTGCAATGTACGAGCTAAGATTTCTGTATTACCTGCTGTAAACAAGTTAGCAAGGTATTGTACAGGTACGCGCATTTCATGTGCATCTGGCAAGTATACATCAGATGTTACACGTTGCAAGATTGGGCTAAGTGGTGGCACATACCAAACCATTGGTAATGTACGGTACTCAGGATGCAATGGCAATGCCACGCCCCACTCTTTTACAAGTTTGTATACAGGAGATTTTTGAGCTGCTTTAATCCATGCTTCAGAGATGCCTTCTGCACGAGCCGCTTTGATAACCTCTGGATCATGAGGATCCAAAATCAAATCTAATGTATTTTCGTAAATATCTTGTTCATTTTTTGTAGCTGCCATAGCTTCTACTTTGTCCATATCGTAGAATACAACGCCAACATAGCGCATACGACCTACACAAGTTTCAGCACAGATTTGAGGCAAACCATTTTCTAAGCGTGGGTAACAGAATACGCATTTTTCGGCTTTATTAGTTTCCCAGTTATAGAAGATTTTTTTGTATGGACAAGATGGAACACAATGTCTCCAACCGCGGCATACATCTTGAGATACGAGAACCACACCATCTTCGTCGCGTTTATAAATCGCGCCAGATGGACATGCAGCTACACATGCAGGGTTCAAGCAGTGGTTACAAAGACGTGGCAAGTAGCGCATAAATACTTCTTCGTAGTCAAATACGATATCTTGACCCATCTTAGTTAAGTTCACATCGGAACGAGCATGTTGACCACCTGCTAAATCGTCATCCCAGTTAGGACCCCAAGTAACTTCCATTTTTTGTTTAGTCACAAGGGAACGAGGACGAGCAACTGGTTGGTTGTTTTTACGACCACCATGAATCAATGTTTCATAGTCGTAAGTCCAAGGTTCGAAGTAATCCTTCAACTCTGGTTGTTCAGGATGGAAGAATAATTTCATCAAACGATTTGTTTTAGAACCTGTAGAAAGAGCTAATTTACCGGAGTTATCTAATGTCCAGCCGCCTTTCCATTTTTCTTGGTCTTCCCAATGACGTGGGTAACCTACGCCTGGGCGAGTTTCCACGTTATTGAAGTACATATATTCCGCGCCTTCGCGGTTCGTCCATGTATTTTTACAAGTGATAGAGCATGTATGACAACCCAAACACTTATCCAAATTTAGGACCATAGATACTTGAGCCTTAATCTTCAAGCCAATCTACCTCCTTCATTTTACGAGCCACAATTGTCATATCACGTTGGTTACCAGTTGGGCCATAGTAGTTAAAGCCATAGCTCAATTGGCCATAACCGCCGATCATGTGTGTCGGTTTCATGTGAATATGAGTTGGTGCATTATGCGTACCACCGCGTTGTTTCTTAACTTTCGCGCCAGGAACGTTGATGTGACGGTCTTGGGAATGGTGCATATAGGAAATACCGCGAGGGATACGTGGGGAAACTACAGCACGAGCTGCAACGATACCGTTTTTATTGAAAGCTTCTACCCAATCATTATCCTTAACGTCAATTTCTGCTGCATCGTCTTCGTTGAGCCAAATAGTTTGACCACCGCGGAACAATGTCAACATTTGTTGGCTATCGAAATACATACTATGTGTAGACCACTTGTGATGTGGTGTTAAGTATTTCAATGTGATTTCAGGAACACCTTCTTGTTTGTAGTCACCTTGTACTGGTTTATAGGACAATACCGGTTTGTACAACGCCATAGCTTCACCGTAATCGCGCATCATTTCATGGTCACAATAGAAGGATTGACGACCTGTTACGGTACGGAATGGTACCTTATCTTCTGTAGATGTAGTAAATGGAGAATAACGACGGTTTTTATCGTTCTTACCAGTACTTGTTACAGAGCTAATGATGAAGCGTGGTTGACGAACCATGTCATCGAAAGTAATTTTTTCTTGTTCACGACCTTTTGCGTTCTTTTCAAGACCAGAAAGGCCTGTTTTTTCTTCCATTGCTTTCCAAGAGCGAACAGCCAATTTACCGTTTGTACAAGAGGACAATGTCAATACGGCGTTACAAGCGTCCTTACATTCGTAAATGCTAGGGCGGCCATGAGAAATGAATTCTGGATTATCGATGACACCATTTTGTGCGTACAATGTTTGATATTCATCAGATACATCCCAAGCCATGCCATGAGCCCCCATTTTGTTTTCGATGTTAGGTCCCAATGCAATGTATTTTTCAAAGATTTTACTATAATCGCGTTTTACATGAACGAGGTTCGGCATTGTTTTACCAGGAATTGGTTCACATTCGCCTTTGCTCCAGTCGAGAACCTTACCTTCTGGTTGAGCCACTTCACCTGGGCTATCATGACCAAGAGGTAATGCTACGATATCTTCGTATTCTGTGAAGCCAGACTCTTTCGCTACGCGAGATACTGTTTCTGCAAGGGTACGGAATGTATCCCAGTCAGATTTAGTTTCCCATGCGCAATCAACAGCCGCTTGGAATACGTGTACATATGGATGCATATCTGTAGAAGACAAGTCTTCTTTTTCATACCATGTAGCCGCTGGGAATACAATATCAGAATACAAGCCTGTAGAAGCCATACGGAAGTCGATGTCGATTAAGAGGTCAAGCTTACCAGCTTCATCTGCTTCGCGCCATTTGATTTCTTCTGGTTTTACTGGTGCGTCATCATCTTCGAGAACACCATGTTTTGTACCAAGTAAATGTTTCAAGAAATATTCGTGGCCTTTAGAGGAAGAACCGATAAGGTTCGCACGCCATACAAACAAGTTGCGTGGGTGGTTTTCTTTAGCCGCTGGATCTTCTACGCAGAATTGTAATTCTTTATTTTTCAACGCTTGCGCTACATATTGGTTAATTTCTGCTTCTGTACCAGCACCCGCTGCACGAGCATCGTTAATCAATTCTTGACTGCCTTTATTGAAAGTAGGGTACGATGGCAACCAGCCTAAACGTGCAGCCAATACGTTGTAATCACCAGGGTGACGGTAACGAGGCTTAGCTAATTTAGATACGCGGTCTGCCAAGTCGATGCAATCAGAACGATATTGTTCTGTAGCAAAGTAGAACCAAGATGTACCATTTTGCAAACGAGGCGCTTTACTCCAGTCGTTAGCTGTCATGATACCGCCCCAACCTTCAACAGGACGAAGTTTTTCTTGACCTACGTAGTGAGCCCAACCACCACCGTTAACACCTTCTGTACCACAGAACATGATGAGGTTCAAGATTGTACGGTAAATGATATCCGCATGGTACCAGTGGTTGATACCACCACCCATGATAATCATGGAACGACCTTTAGTTTTTTCTGCATTATCTGCAAATTCACGAGCTGTAGCAATAGCGATATCTGCTTTTACGCCAGTGATTTTTTCTTGCCATGTAGGTGTATAAGGAGTGTCATCTGTATAAGATGTTGCCACTTCACCACCGATTCCACGGTCAATACCATAGTTAGCAAGAATAAGGTCATATACGGTAGTTACTTTTACAGGACCGTCTACAGTTTGTACTGTAATAGTTGGAATAGCACGTTCAATAACGCCTTCGTGCTCTTCATCACCAAAGTATGGCAACTTAACAACAGTCACATCTTGGCGTTGGTCAAACACGGATAAGCGAGGGTCAATTTTAGCCCCTGTATTACGGTTTTCAAGGCGTAAGTTCCATTTTTGTGGATTTGTGTGACGGTCGCCCATTGTACCATTTGGAACAACGATTTCATTTGTTGTTTCATCAATTAATACAGTTTGGAAATCAGCACCGTCTTCTTTGCTACCTAAATCCTTAGCGTTTAAGAAACGACCTGGTTGTACTGCACCGTTGATGTCTTCAACGCGTACAAGGAATGGCATATCGGTAAACTCTTTAGCATACTCTTTGAAGTATGGAGTTTCCTTATCGATATAATATTCTTTTAAGATAACATGACCCATTGCCATAGCAAGAGCCGCATCAGTGCCGGCTTTCACATTAAGCCAAGCATCGGAAGAAGTTGTAGATTCCGCATAGTCAGGAGATACAGATACAACCTTAGTACCTTTGTAACGGACCTCTGTCAAGAAGTGAGCATCAGGCGTACGAGTCAACGGTACGTTGGAACCCCAAGTCATGATGTAGCCAGCATTGTACCAGTCACCAGATTCAGGTGTATCCGTTTGTTCACCCCAAACTTGTGGACTGGATGGTGGTAAATCGGCATACCAGTCATAGAAGGACAATGGTGAACCACCCATTAAGTTAAGGAAACGAGCACCTGCTGCATAGGACAACATGGACATCGCTGGAATTACAGAGAAGCCTGCGTTGCGGTCAGGGCCGTATGTTTTTGCTGTATATAGTAAAGATGCTGCAGTGATTTCTGTCGCTTCGTCCCAAGTGGAGCGCACAAAGCCACCCATACCACGGGCAGATTTATATTTTTTCGCTTTTTCAGGGTCTTCTACGATAGATTTCCATGCTTCGATAGGATTTTTAGCTGTTTTCTTAGCTTCTCTCCAAAGCTCAGCCAATTCGCCGCGTACATATGGATATTTTACGCGCAATGGGCTGTATAAATACCAAGAGAATGTCGCACCACGAGGGCACCCACGTGGTTCGTAATCCGGCATATCATCCGGTGTTTCCGGATAATCTGTAGCTTGGTTTTCCCATGCTACGACGCCATTTTTAACGTAAATGTTCCAGCTACAAGAACCAGTACAGTTTACGCCATGTGTTGTGCGGACTACTTTATCGTAGGACCAACGGTCACGATAAAAATTTTCCCATTCGCGACCGCCTTCTTCTGTGATTTGGTGACCGCTTGGAGATACGTCCTTCTTGCGAAGAAACTTGAATTTCTGAGACAATAAACTCATCTCGTGTCCTCCTTAAAACTACAAAAAAGCCCTTGCGTTAGCAATGCCAACAACAAGGGCGAATATCCACAATTATTCGATATTACTGATATTAGGATCGATCGTGTCGCTATCTAAATCGAGTAATCCGATTAATGCATCTAAGTCACAGATTACCAGATGGTGTTTATCATAGGCTACATAGCCTAATTTTCGTAACTCACTGAGCATGCGGTTTAAACTTTCCCGAGATGTGGCAGCAAATTCAGCTAACTCTTGATTTGTTAACGCGATGTCTATATAGATACCGTCATCACGTTGAATACCATAGCTATTAGCTAAACGCAATAGTGTCGAATAGAATGCACCTTTTTTGCCATACAACAACAAATCTCTGTATTTGGCTTGTTGTCGCCGCATATGAAGTGTATAGATTTTCATCATTGCAATGGCCAGTGAATGGTCCTTTGCAATGGCTGGTTCCAAAACATCATAACGGATGGAATATACCGAGCATTTTTCACGTGCAATCGCATTGAACACGTAAGTCCGGGTGTTCGTCTCGTACAAAGGAATTTCACCAAGCACATTATTTGGCCCCACCAACCGATGAGCAAAAATATGACCACTTGCCTCAAATTTCTTAATACTAAGTCGCCCTTCACAGACAATAAAAAAATGATCTGCTATATCACCTTCGTGAAACAAAAACTCGCCTTTTTCAAGGTGAATTGTTTCTCCTGGCAATGCAAGTAACTGGTTAATTAACTCCTGTTCCATACTATCACCGTGCATCTTTCAGTGTCATTTGTCCATATTGATTGTGAAAGTAGCTTTCACAATCAGCCATGCACAAAAGGCACATATACTATATACTTTACGTATATTATCCCTATTATAACCGATTAATTCTCATATAAGTGTGTTTTTCGTCACATTCACATTATATTCTGTCCTATATAATAATGTGTGATTTTAGGCACACTCTCTATTATTATAGTACCACATTTTACAAGGCTTTTAAACGAGATGTGCCACATATTCGTGTGAAAAGATCTACCCTTTATCACATGTGTTTTAGTTAAAGGAGAGCTCTCATGTCAGAACTAAAAATGCCTCAAGTAGGGGCAAGCCGTAGCGAAATTGTGGCTAATTGGCAACCAGAAAATCCAGAATTTTGGGAAAAGTTTGGTAAAAAAATTGCTAAACAAAACCTGGTTATATCCACAATTGCATTAACCCTTTCATTCTGTGTATGGTATTTATGGGCAACCATTGCAGCACAACTAAATGGCGCTGGCTTTAACTTTACAACAGATCAATTATTTACATTAGCCGCATTACCAGGTCTTGTAGGTGCTACATTACGTTTCGTATATACCTACATGCCGGCCTTAATCGGTGGTAAGAACTGGACATTTATTTCCACACTTATTTTATTAGTTCCTGTTGTATGGCTTGGCTTTGCCGTTCAAGATACAACAACTTCTTATACGACATTCATGATTTTGACTGTCCTTATCGGTTTAGCGGGCGGCAACTTCTCGTCCTCCATGGCGTACATTGGCAACTTCTTCCCTAAATCCGAAAAAGGTACTGCTCTTGGTATCAACGGCGGCGTTGGTAACCTTGGTGTTTCTGTAATCTACTTCTTGGCTCCATTTGCTATGGGTTCTACTGCACTAGGTAGTGTATTTGGTGTAACACCAGCTATCATCAAAGGTAACGCAGTATACCTTGCCAATGCAGCTTTCATGTGGATCGTACCACTCGTTGTTATCCTTGCACTTATGACACGTTTCATGGATAACTTACCACTAGAAAAACCAAATCCTAAAAATCTTGTACAAATCTTTGGGAACAAACACACTTGGGCGTTTACATTACTTTATACATGTTCCTTCGGTGCTTTCTCTGGTTATGCAGCAGCACTTGGTCTATTAGTAGGTAAAGAATTCCCAGAAGTACCATTTGCTTCTATCGCATTCGTAGGTCCACTTGTAGCAGGTGCACTTCGCCCTGTAGGTGGTTGGTTAGCAGACAAAATTAACAGCGGTACAAAAGTTACCTTTGTAAGCCTTCTCGGTCTATGTGCAACAACAGCGCTAATTGCGGTTGGCGTAGATATGCACAACTTCCCATTCTTCTTTGCTATGTCCGTGTTGACATTCGTATGCTGTGGCTTCGCAACTGGTGCTACATTCCGTATGATTCCTCACGTATTTGGCAATCCATTGCTTTCCTCTTTAATTACAGGTTTCGTTGCTGCCGTAGCTGCATACGGTGCCTTTATTACACCTAAAATCTTCGGTTTCGTATACTCCACATTCGGCAACATTCACCCTGCATTCGCAGTACTACTAGCATTCAACATCGTAACAGTTGCGGTTTGCTTCTGGTTCTATGTGAGAAAAGGGGCAAACATGAACGTATAAATTCATGTTCTACCTTATAGCTACGGAATAGAAAATATAATTTACTATCTAAGCTTGGTAATAAAAGACACCCACAATTATCCTCCAGCTACTTTAACGGTCTGCGGCCTAGGGCCTTGACCTAGTAAAGTCGGATAATTGTGGGTGTTCTTTTATTGGAATTTAGATCTGTATTAGAGCATCACATAGTAAATTATATTTTCTGCCACAGCAATTACGGTCGCCCATGAATTTATGCGTTCGAAACAAACACAACGGTCTGCGGCCTAGGGCCTTGACCTAGTATACCTCTTCTAGAAATTAGTACAGGCCTGTACTAATTTCTAGGCGAGCATGTATTGATGCACCAAGGAAGTATGTGAGCCTTATATGCTTATTTTCTTTGTAATCCACGGCAAACGAGTTCAAAGATAACTTTCTGTGCTTCTAACCATTCATCGCTTTGGGACCACTTATATTGTTTATTAACAGCATATAGTCCGTGCACTAAAAATACAAAAACGGATACACCCACGTCAAATGAAGTCCCAAGTGCTTCTGCCATAACAAGCCCTTGCCGATCTTTTTCACTCCGTATAATTCGTTGCAATACATATTCTGAAATTTGGTCATCTAAAAATAAAGGTAAATACTTTTTATGTCGTATAATACGCTGACATAAGGGCAATCTATCAAAAATAGAATCGTATGCTTCTCTCAACGAAACAGAATTAGAAGCAGCCGATAAGGTTTGAGCTATAGTTTGTAAATTATTATTATCTACCATTCCTGGTCGCGAATAAGCGATTGCATCATCTACTAAATCATCAACAATTTCCATGATATTGCTATAATGTAAATAAAAAGTAGAGCGAGTTATACCTGATGCTTTACACAACAATGTTACGGTTACAGACTCAAAAGAATGGTTTTCTAAACAACTAAGCAACCCTTCTTTTAACAACATTCGTGTCATTTCTTTTCGAGTTATCATATAACCTCCTACATAGACACATTTATACAATGTGTCTATTAACAAACACAGTGTCAATTATTGTTGAGACTAGTATAACAAAACAAGGTACACTAATTCTAGAGATTACAAACAGTAATCTATTTGATTAGATTTTCAAAATACAATTAAGGAGATACCTATGACACAATATACTCACATTAGAAATGCTACAGGAAAATTAACAATAAAAAACACAACATTTCTTATTGATCCATTCTTAGCACCAAAAGATACTTATCCTGGCTTTGAAGGAACATTTAACTATCAACAAAGAATGCCTATGGTTGATTTACCTGTATCAATGGACAATCTATTAAGCAATGTAACTGCGGTAGTAGTTACACACACACATCTCGATCATTGGGATGACACGGCAATTAAATCTATTCCAAAGTCACTTCCTATTTTTGTGCAAAATACAGCGGACAAAGAACTTATTATCTCCCAAGGCTTTAATGATGTACGCATCATTTTTGAAAGTCTTGAGTTTAATGGTATCACATTAAGAAAAACAGGTGGTTCACACGGCACTATAGAAATGTATGCAAATCCAGTTCTCGCACCATTAGCAGGCGATGCAATGGGCGTTATTTTTGAAGCAGCAGACGAACCAACTGTGTACCTTGTAGGCGATACAGTTTGGACAAGTGATGTAGAGAAGGCTCTCCTTCGCTTCGATCCTAACGTTATTATTATGAACACTGGATATGCTCAAGTTTTAGGCTTTGAAGATAGTATTATTATGGGTACAAAAGATATTGGCCGCATGGTAGTACGCAAACCAGAAGCTAAAATCATCGCTGTTCATATGGATACAGTTAATCATACAGCAACAAGCCGTAAGGATGTGCGCAAATTTATCAAAGGCACCCATATCGAAAGCCATGTAGCAGTCCCTGAGGATGGAGAAACTATTATACTATAAGTTACTATATACCTATGTTGTTTTTATGTTGTTATTGAGGTATACTATAAACATAAAGAGAGTCATTGACGTGTGCAAGCGTTAGGCTCATCTAAAAATTAGTAAAACGAGATGCGCCTAACGTGTAAGTATTACCAGTACTTATTACGTTAGGCGTTTCTTAAGTTTATTTGAATAAACTTAAGATAGATACAACTATGGAAATTACAAAAAGAATTATATAAACCTTCTCGAATTTACTCATAGTATCACCACCTTTCGGTGATGAACCTAACTCACGTCAATGACTCCTGTTATTAGTATAACAGAGTTATAAATGACGTAATAGATTAAGTTGATGAACTTTTGATTAAAAGAGATAGCGGACAAATTGTCTGCTATCTCTTTTTTCTACTTTCACACATATTTATTAATTAGGCTAAAACGTAGAAAATAAAACTCATCATTTAGATTTACTAATTTAGAGTTTACCTCTAATGAAATAACCCTCTCAGTACGTCCGACTTTGCTCTGTCTTTTCTCCCTATACAAAAAAGACCCTCTTCAGAATCCGACTTTGCCCCTGTTCCGAAGGAACAGATCTGGGCGGTGGAGGATTATGGAGAGGGTCTTTTGTTTATATTATTTTACTTCTGCCCAACCTAAAGCAGCCCGTTTTGCATCCATATCTGCTAAGATTTTTTCTGCTACTTTAACAGGATCAGTATTTACATACATAACGGAACCTAAGAGATCTTTAGTGTCTTCTTTAAGCCATTTTGTAACAGCATCAGAGCCTTGTGTAGGTGGCTCAACGCAGTGGTAGGAGTTAATCCCCATCAATCGGAAACCGAGGGATGCACCAACACCTTTTTCGTTAGACCATTCAGGACTAGACATAGCAAATGGTAATTGAGGCAAGTTAAGGCCTAATTCTGCTGCGATACCACCGAAGATACCAGAGGAACGCGCATTATCTACACATTCGCCAACATGCCATACTGGGGGTTGATCATCGCCCAAGAACTCTTGCAATGCAGGGCTACATTTCTTAATAGCATCTGTATTACAATAGCCAAGTTTCATCAATGGGAAGGATGCGCAACCATTAGTTAAGATAAGGCAGCCATTTTTAATAAGTGTATCAACAACATCTACAGTTGCTTTTTCATAGATAACACGAGGATTGGAACAACCTACTACATTAACGATACCACGGACTTTACCTGATTTTAAAGCCTCTGCCAATGGTTTGAAGGAACCGTAATGTTTAACAGTGGATTCCGGAGAGAAACCAACTTCTGCAGTGATTTCATATGGCGGGATGAATACAGGCATCCCTTTACGTAATTCATGAGCTTCAAGAGCGCGATCCAAGATTTTGCGAGCCAATTCTTTAGTTTCGGACAAGTTAGTATGATGATGATCGTAACCGATATGTTCTGCACCTGGCAAGCGAGTTGCATCAGATGTTGTAATAACTTTTGTATTGAAACAACGTGCTACGTCCATAATGGCAGGAAATACGTCTTGTACATCTGCTACCCAACAATCAAGAGCACCAGTACCAAGTACAAGTTCAGCACCGATTGCATTACACAATGGGATAACGTTTTCATAACGATACATACTGGATAAACCAGAGCAACAAATCCCATAGAATTGGATACCTTTCGCACCAATAGCTTTCGCTTTTTCTAAGTACTCTTCAGAGGCACCAATTTTACAAATTTGAGATACCAATGTTGGCAAGTGACCATGAACAGCTATGTTAACATACCCTTTTTTCAAAGCACCAATATTAACCTTTGATGTACGGCGGCCGCCTTGACCAAATAATGCATCAGTAGCAATATCTGCAGCTACTACACCAGTGAATGTGAAAGCAAGACCACAACGCAAAAATTGTTTCATATTACTTTCCCAATCGCCATCTCCACCTACACATGTGCGATGGTATGCATCAAAGGCTTCGTTGTATGCGGAAACAGGCAAGATATCTAGGTTTTTCCAAACTTCACGACGTTCAGCAGGAGCCATAGCTGTAATCGTCTTATATTCACCTGGCAACGCACGACTCAAGTCTTCTAACAGAACATCTGCTAAATCATTAGCTACATCTTTTAAGGAACGGCCTTCTTCAGGAATGTTGAAAGCTTTACATACGGTACGGATTTTTTCTTCGCCCAAAATCGGAATATCTAATTCACCAGTAGCAGCAGCCTTCAAAGAAATCAAGATTTCACGAGCATGCGCACCATGTTGAGTCAAACCACCAGCAACGGCACGTGTCATGTTACGAGCTACGATAAGATCAGCATTAGCACCGCAGACACCGCGAGGGCTCTTAGGTGTAATTTTACATGGACCCATGAAGCAAACACGACAACATACGCCAGCAATACCGAAAGTACATTGTGGTTGTTGTTTGTCGAAACGGTCAAACACTGTATCGCAACCGATTTGCTCCATACGAAGAATCATTTCACGTACCGCAGGGTCTGGTGTTTGTTCAATTACATCCTGTTTTGTAGGCCAGGTTTTACGATACTCAGCAACGGCTTTCATGTAGTCGTTTACACCATGTTCATGAGGTACCCCTGGTTCATGAGTGTGTGGCACCCATTTATCCGTCGGCATAGCCTTTGCATGACTATGGTCGTGACCATGTTCATGATCGTGGTCGTGGTCGTGGTCGTGACCATGATGATGATAACCGCCACAATGGTCATGGTCATGATAATGTTCGTCATGACTGTGGTCATGGATGTTTTTGTTTTCCACATCTTTATTCATAATAAACCTCCTAGGGGCCTACATAGGCCAACTGACAATAACAAGAAAACATATTCTACATTTACTTCTAGTTAATTCCACCATAATGATGGGCTTTAAGTCCTATCTTCAAAATATGTTTTAATCTATTACAAGTATATTTTCTGAGAGGACAATTGTCAATCTAATTTTATACATATTATAAAAAATATCACCTCTAATCCCCCATTATAACAACGTTTCTCAATTATAAAATTCATAATAATTTCATGAAACAAACTCATTTTTAATTCCTATTTATTAAAGGAATTAAAAGCACTCATGAGAAATAAACACCTTATAATATTAATTCTATATACACCAACAATTCTCCTGCATCATTTTCACAAAATCTTACTGCTCCATCTAAAATATTTAAAACATTAGCTCCGCTTTAGCGCAGTAGCGTGCCTCTCTTAACGCAGATATGATAAAAACTTTAATGTACTTACTGAATAAGTAAGGATGAAAAAATCCTCCTCAAACGACTTCGGGCTCCGCTTCAGCGCAGTAGCATGTCTGTTCTAACGCTGGTGTGCTAAAAACTTTAATGTATTTACTAAATGAGTAAGGATAAAAAAATCCTCCTCAAACGACTTCGGGCTCCGCGTAGCGCAGTAGCGTGTCGGCTTGAGGAGGATTTTTTATCCGCCACCGTATTTAGGTATTACATTAAAGTTTTTAGTACATCAAGTACTTCGTGTGGTAATTCATTTTTACTGTCTTTGAGTTTTTCCACGTATTCAGAGCGGAATTCAAAGGCTTGGTGTAGTTGGTGATGGTATTCACGTACATCAAATGGTGGTTCGAATCCTGGCACTTCTACGTAGGATAGGTTTTCATAGGCACCGAATGGTTCGAATTGTAGGTCTCCTTCTACTAGGCGTTCTAATAAATCAAGGGTCACTTCTTTAGGGATTTTCTTTTCAAGGAAGAATCCTGTGTTCATGATATAGCAATCTACGCCACATTCTTTGAAGAGTTTTTTATAGCTTTCATAATCACGAACTAACGGATAGGTACGGAATGGGTTTGCATATGGCTCAATAACGAGTGCATTTGGATCGACGTTGGCATCGAGTTTTTCCGCAGTAGAGCGGCGTGTTGCAAGGGTTGCGCCCATAGTGGAAGCCAATACAGGGTCGTCGATTTTAAGGATTGGTGGCAATGTTTTATCTTTCATCAGCCACACAATGGCATTAACCGGTTCGTCCACGTGGTTTACGCGATTGTCTGTCCAGAATTGGGATTTAATAGCACGGCCATTGTTGTTGCGCACGTCCTCAGCCAATACGACCTTATTACCATTTTCATCGAGGGTAACGCCTACGTTTTGCAATGTTAATAAGTATTTATTAGCAGGGTGTTCCACAGGATAGTCCTGCATTTTATCAAAGTATGTTGGTTCCATCGCAACGGAGGACAAATCATTTGTATTGATGATATATGCATCATCATGCAAGATAGAAATATCATAGCGACCATTGTGTTTTTCGTGAGTCAATGTAGATTTACCAGAACCGGATAGACCAAATACGCCGATTGTGAAAGACTCACCATTTTTAAGGTTATAGCGTTTCATACCGCCGTGGCAAGCTACGTAGCCATAACGGTTTGCCAAGGACCAAGCCAATGTCAATGTGCCTTTTTTATGTTCCCCAAAGTAACGCATGCCAAGAATCATAGCACAGTTATGAGCAGGGTCAAAAATAGCAAGACCACCTGGATGACCTGGTACTACATAGTCAGGGTCAGAGTAGATATAAATATCCCCTTCCTGGATGTCTTTACTGTTGTTATAGAACTCTTTCACTGCATCGTCAAAGAATTTAAAGTTCATAACCCAAGAATACATGATGGATGCATGATCCTTTGGAATCATAAGATGAGCACGAGCCGTGAATTTTTTATCAAGACCAACCACAACTTGTGTAGAAATCCATTCTTTATTGCGACTATCATACACAGCATCACGAGCGATACCGGCTAATTCGACTTCATCAATACCTTCATCACCAATGATACGGCGAGCCTTCGCATAGCGGCCAGTCGTTTTACCATCATTAGTTACGAGAATTTTAGCATCAGCTGGTAAACCTTGTTCTTCTGGTTTAAATACAGGCATATCAAGAAGAATGACACCTGGTTCTTGCGTTGCCAATGTATACGCTTCTGCTACAGATGTAACAGGTTTTACGTTATTGCCATAAAACGCAGTTTCAATGGTGCTGCGTAATTTAGAAAATAACGGATTTGTCTTGATTTCACTTTGATTCCAAATGCGACGTGTTGCCATTCTAATCCTCACCTTTATCGTATAACTTTATAAAAACCTATCGGTACGTGTATTGAAAATACTTCTAATAATTTCTATTTTACCTGTTTTTAACAAATTTGTATACATGAAAGTACCCATACAGAACAATTATTACGCAATATTTATAATTAGTGCAACACATTTATTAGTGAAAGTTACCTTCATATCAAAAACAAAACGTTCACACTAACAACTACAACTTTCACTAACTACAATAACAATAAAACGCATCCCCTCAAACAATACGTGTATGTAAAGTCACAAATCATTTGAGAGAATGCGTTTATAAAAATTCACTATGTACTTATGCACCTAGTTCAATATATTCGGTTTTAGATGCCTCTACAGGATTGCCATTACTATCCGTAGCCGGTGTAAATTTCCATGTAGAAATTGTGTTCACAATGGATGCATCCGCATCACTACTACCAGTGGACCCTTGTAATTCTACATGAGAAACGGATCCATCTGTATTAATAGTAAAATTTACATTAACAACAGTTGTATCACCGGCATAACCATGTAGCACATCAGAATCAAAGCCTGGTGTAGATACTGCTTTTGGCGCTTCATAAGGTGTGGCCGCCAAAGAAACAGCGGTAGACATGGACATAATTAATGCCGTTAAAGCAACACAACGCAATACATTACTCATCATCTTTCTCCTCATTTAGTCTTATGACCACTCTCATTATTGAGTCCTAGACTGTTTCACTCCTTATTTTGCCTTAGGACCATTCGCTTTCGCATTCACATCAGATGCATGATTATCGTTAGACTGTGATTTGTCTACCGTCAATTTACCATTGCCGGACTTAGCTGGAGCATTACCCTTTGGCAATGTAATTGTCATGCCGATGATGGATGCATGGGCTTTTTGATCTGTGCCAATAGCCGGCGTAAATTCCCATTGTCTAATAGCAGCTTTCACAGCCTCATCAACAGGACCATAACCAGAGGATTGTTCTACAAAGACATTTTCAACCTTGCCTTGTTTGTTAATTAGGAATCGTACACGCATATGATCTGCTACGGTAATTCCATTTGGAATAGCTGGCATCGTAGGTTTAACGATGGATACCTCACGAGGTGCTTCTGTAAATCTACCCGCAGCCGCATCAGCATGAGCAGGCATCATAGCACCTACCGCAAATGTAAGAACAGCAGCACACGCGAATCGAGTTAATATATTCATGGTTTGTTCCCCCTCAAAATTAATATAATAAATATACATATATAATACTCGATAAAGATGAAGAAAAAAATACCTAACTGCAAAATGTCATTTATTAGTAAAAAATATATGTATAAAATAATTTTTATTGATAATTTTTCTCATTTGTGATATATTGATTTCAAGATAACTGTTCGGACTTACATATCAAGTTGATATGACAAAAAAATTACACAAAGGAGGTTCATCATGAGACGTAGAAAGCGTATTCAAATGAAGGTCATGATGGTACTTGGTATCGTTGCCCTCGTTGGGCCAAACCATCTACAATCTCTCATCCACTAAACAATCGTGACCTTAGCAGAAAACTGTATAACTGCCACTAGCCGCTACGTTAGTAGCGGCTATTTTTCCGCTTAAATAAGGGTAGTTAACAAGATAACCAAAGATGTTAAACTCAGTACCTATAAAAGGAGGTTTATTATGAAATTCAACCGAATCGTATTAGTCGTCGTATCATTAGCACTGATGTTGTTCGCATTAGCAGGCTGTGGAAAAGATGCAGCGCAAGACAGTCAGAAAAAATTAAACGTTGTAGCTACTACTACAATGTTAACGGATTTAGTAAAAGAAATTGGCGGTGACCATGTGTCTGTACAAGGACTCATGGGGCCTGGCGTAGACCCCCACCTCTACCAAGCGAGCGCCGGCGATGTAACTGCCATGTCTAAAGCAGATGTAGTGGTGTACAACGGCATTCACTTAGAAGGTAAAATGGGTTCCATTTTCGACAATTTAACGAAACAAAATAAAGCTACCATCCGCGTGTCCGACGCTATTGATCCAGCTACTCTACTCGACTTTGACGAAGAAAATGGCGTGAAAACTAAAGATCCTCATATTTGGTTCGATGTAGCGAATTGGAAACTTGCTGCCAAGGCTGTATACGAAGGACTTTCAAAAGCAGACCCAGCTCACAAAGATGATTTCAAAAAGCGTTATGATGCGTACCTCACTAAATTAGATGAAACAGATGCGTACATTAAAGCACAAGCAGAATCAATTCCTAAAGAATCTCGCGTTCTCGTAACAGCACACGATGCCTTCCAATACTTTGCTCGCGCGTACGGCTTTGAAGTAAAAGGTTTACAAGGCGTTAGTACCGCTACAGAAGCAGGCACACAAGATGTGAATGAACTTGTTCAATTCATCGTAGATCACAAAATTAAAGCAATCTTCGTAGAATCTTCTGTTCCGCACAAAACAATTGAAGCCGTTCAAGAAGCAGCTAAGGCTAAAGGCTGGAACGTTGCCATCGGTGGCGAATTATACTCCGACTCCCTCGGTTCTGAAGGCACTGAAGGTGGCACATATATCGGTATGGTAAAAGCCAATATCGATACCATCGCTAAAGCACTTAAATAAACAATGATAAAAGGAGGTCTCTATGGAATGGGCCGTTGAAGTTGAAGATATGACCGTAGCCTATACGACAAAACCCGTATTATGGGACGTAGATATGAAGGTACCCATCGGTTCCTTAGCGGCCATCGTCGGACCTAATGGGGCCGGTAAATCTACATTATTAAAGGCCATGTTAGGCCTATTAACAGTTATCTCAGGTAGTGTTAAGTTTTATATCGACCACCACCTTGCGATGGACAAAAAGGATAACAAGAAAATCGCCTATGTCCCTCAAAGCGGTAGCGTAGACTGGGACTTTCCTACTACCGTATTAGACGTTGTACTTATGGGCCGCTATGGTCATCTAGGTTGGTTCAAACGACCAAGTAAAAAGGATAAGGAGCTCGCCCTCTCCATGATTGAAAAAATGGGCATGAGCGACTATGTAAATAGGCAAATTCGTCAACTTTCAGGTGGGCAACAACAGCGTGTATTCCTCGCGAGAGCCCTCGTACAAGAGGCAGATATTTACCTCATGGACGAGCCATTCAAGGGCGTCGACAAAACGACGGAGCACGCCATTATCTCCCTTTTACAAGAAATGAAAGCGCGCGGCAAAACGGTGATCGTCGTACATCACGATTTAAATACGGTGCCTCAATATTTCGACTGGGTAACGATGGTCAATAAGCAAACTGTTGCCTATGGTCCCGTAGCAGAGACCTTTACTGATGAAGCCATCGAGCGCACCTACGGCAAGGGGAGGATTGTATGACCATTCTCCAATCCTACACGACACAGATGGTATTGCTCGGCACAGCGCTCTTGGGCCTTGCCAGTGGTATTGCAGGTACCTTCGCAGTACTGCGCAAGGAAAGCCTCATCGGTGACGGCCTCTCCCACGCGGCACTGCCCGGTGTAGTCATCGCGTTCTTACTGACCGGTATAAAAGACATTGAGGTACTCATTATAGGTGCTGCCCTGTCCTCTATCACTGCGGCATGGCTCATTACCATCACCGTAGAAAACAGTAAAATCAAATTCGATGGTGCTCTGGCTACTATACTATCTGCTTTCTTTGGTCTTGGTATGGTTCTACTCACCTACCTTCAAAGTCTAAACAATGCAGGTCAGGCGGGGCTTTCAAAATTTATATTTGGACAGGCCGCCACCATATTAGCTCGCGATGTGTACATTACATCGGCAGCAGCGCTCATCATTATCGTTTTAACAGCCTTATTTTGGAAAGAGCTAAAGCTCATTTCCTTTGACGTAGAATACGCTAAAACATTGCAAATTCCCGTCACCTTTACACTCATTTTATATCGATCCCTATTGATCATGACCATCATCATCGGCATTCAATCAGTAGGTGCTATCTTGATTAGTTCCCTACTCATCGCACCGGCCGTAGGGGCCCGTCAGTGGACGAATAAGCTAGGTACCATGTGTATACTAGCAGGATGTTTCGGCATGGTATCTGCTATTGGCGGTACCATTTGGAGTACAACAGTACAAAAACTGCCTACAGGTCCTGCCATCATCGTCATTCTGTCGGTTATCGTACTATTGAGCCTTATTTTTGCACCTAATAGAGGCATCTTGTGGCAATTCCGGAAAAGAGGTGCCCCATGACAGTACATACAGAGATTTTACTCATCGCCATCGCGGTATCCATCGCGTGCGCTATCCCTGGTGTATTCCTCGTGCTGCGCCGCATGTCCATGATGGCCGACGCCATTACGCATACCGTATTTCTCGGCATCGTGCTCGCTTTCTTTGTAACGGAAGACTTAAACTCTCCCTTGCTTTTAGTAGGGGCAACCGTAGTCGGCGTAGGAACAGTGTGGCTTACAGAGATGATTCATAACACGGGCCTCGTCAACGAAGACGCATCCATTGGTATCATCTTCCCCCTCCTCTTCTCCATTGCCATCATCCTCGTCAGTCTCTACAGCGGCAACGCACACCTTGACGTAGATACGGCACTTCTAGGGGAAATCGCATTCGCCCCGTTCGACAGATGGATTCTAAACGGTACCGACTTAGGTCCTGTATCACTATGGATATCCCTAGGGGTAGCGGTAATCAACCTCGTATTAGTTATGCTCTTCTACAAGGAATTGCAGCTATCTACCTTCGATCCACTATTAGCAGGGCTCTTCGGCTTTATGCCCGCCCTCATCCACTACGTGCTGATGACCATGGTATCCCTTACCGTGGTGGCTTCATTCCAAGCAGTAGGCGCCATCCTCGTTATCGGCCTCATGATCGGACCTGCGGTTATCGCTTATTTATGGACGGACTCTGTGAAAGCCATGCTCACTAGCAGTATCATCATCGGCATTATCTGTGCTGTCATCGGTACAGAAGTCGCTTTCACCCTAGACGTATCCATTGCAGGTGCTATCGCAACAACGATCGGTCTCGCATTATTAATTGCCGTTATTTGCACGCCAAAGACAGGCTATATCGCAACCTATCTTCGCCAACGCCACTTGCGTCGTCACTATCGAGAAACGATGATGCTCTGCCACATCTATACCCATATGAATACACCTGTGGCGGCCATTGAAAACGGTATCGGCACCATTCACGAACACTTGAACTGGAAGCCAGACTATACACACCAAGCCGCATCACACCTTAAGAAACAAGGCTTGTTGTATGTAACAAATGGGTACTATATGCTGACCGATAAAGGCGTGGCGCAAGTTAAAGAAATTATTTAAATACAATACCATTACTTTTCCCAACAAAAAAGAAGCTGAAACCAATGCTAATCTGCAAGATTTCAGCTTCTTCTTTTATATTTAATTATATGGCTAGAACACAACACGCATCTGATACCACTTAGCACCGCCGTGATCAGATACAGACTCGCCTTCATTTACAAAGCCAAACTTGGCGTAATAATGAATCTTTTCTTTCTTACATGTTAAAATAACGCCTTTTCGATTTTCTTCTTTTGACAATTTTATGAAAGCCTCAATCAACTGCCCCCCTACACCACGATTGCGATACGCTGGCATTGTATTTAGGCCAAATATCATCTGCCATGCCCCATAAGGATTGTGCATAGATGCATCAGCAAACATCTCATCGGTTAGGACTTCATCATCCGTTACAAATCCATCGATAAAACCGATAGCTGTATCACCATCAAAAATGATAAGGAAATGGTCTGCATAATGAGCAAGGCGCTCTTTAAACGCTTCACGAGGGGCTGCTTCGGCTGGTGGGAAACAGGTGGATTCTATATTTGTAACAATGTCTAAATCATCAGTAGTGGCTTTTCGTATATTCATCTTGTATCTCCAAACATTTCTTCTATATCTTTATCCCATTTATCAAAATCTTTTGGCATTTTAAATTTACCTTTTGCAATGCCTATACGTTTCGACACATCCACTTTAGACTCTGTTTGTCTAGTGTCTTCAGATAGTGTAAGCTGCGCTACAGTCCGTCCATCTTGTTTGATATACACAACAGACTCTTCTCCTGTCTGTAGTTTTTTTACAAGCATAGGCAATTCTGATGTAGCTTGTGTTATTGTTACTTCACACATAGTTTTGCCTCCTCTCTGTAAAATTTAGTTACTCAATTATATATCATTAAAGAGCTTTGCTCATATAGTTTACTATAACTTTCTCATCTCACGCACGAATGCCTCCGCCTCCTGTAAGTTCTTTGGGAACTCAAAATACATGTATCTTTCAGTACCATAAATGGGATTCCTAAAATCATAGCCACTTAACAACAAATACTCTATAATCTTCCACTCTTTATCATTAGATTTTTTAGGAGCTTTAAACTTCTCATTTACAAAGTACATTTTACCTTTACATATAGGACAGGTTTTATTTGTATTAAATAACTCATAATTCGTGCCCTCCGATAAGGCGATTCGACAGTTAGTACATACATTTTTATAGCCCATGATTATTTTCTCCCATTTGTTTATGTTGAAAGATTTATTTTACAAGCTCTCATCAATTATATATAACATGTCACCTGTAAAGTATATGTTCATTATACAATGTACAGGATTTCCTTCGGTCCATAACCAACCTTGGAATACAGCTCGGCCCCAGTTATAAGTCTCTGTAATGACCTCGAATTCACTTTCACTATACTCCTGTTGATACTGAGGTAACTCAATCCTTTTACCTGTGAAAGTATCTAATATTGTATGTAAATGTCAATATAAGAATGTACAATTTTGACGATGTACAATGTACAGTTATTCCTTCT
>NZ_JAPX01000040.1:0-24323 GCF_000524355.1 Veillonella sp. ICM51a | reverse complement strand
GTGGGAGGGCGGTGGCGTGTCCGTCAAGCCTCCACCGGCCAGGTCTGACTCCGCCCTGCGGGCTCCGCAGGGCCAAAGTCGTTTGACGAAAGGGGGATTTCTTCATCACACCATCAGCAAATTCTTCTAAAGAAGCAATTCAAAATCAGTGTCATATCATTTTAAAATTCTTTCAAGCAACAAACAATAGAGAACTTTTCCAAAAACGCTCTTTGATTCGGGAGTAATTTTAAATATTTTGTACGATAAGCATATACACTATAGTACCTACGGCAATGGATACGAGCATGTTCCGTTTCCATAGATATAATCCTACTGTAACTAGTAATGCTATCAATTCAGGGATACCATATGGGTATGCTAAAACGACGGTTTCCTTAAAGGTATATACGACGAGCATACCCATAACGGCAGCAGGTAATGCTTTGCCTAAAAAGAGTACAAAATCTGGCGCCTTTTTCCCAGGTGGGAATATGAGGAACGCTCCAAAGCGAGTCAATAATGTACCTGCTACTACGATAGCAATGGTCATAACCATTTCTATATTAGTCAAGGCGCACACCTCCCCATTTGTACGCAAGATAGCAAACTACCAGCATACAGCTCATAGATAGAAGCATAAAGAGAGATTTCCCCACCAATAAGAGCATGGCTACCGCTATAGCTGCACCTGCTACACCAAAGGCTCGAATCTTATTATTCTTTGCATTAAGTAGCATTTCAAGAAATACCACAATAAATAGCCCTTGTAACACGAAATCAATACCTCGTAAATCTACAGAAGTCAATAGATTACCAAATAGACCACCTACAAAGGTACTAAATACCCAGAACACATAGTTAAGCCAAGACACGTGGAAGTAAAACCATTTTTTATCCACATCATCCGGTAATCTTGTAGACATGTTGATAGCAAAGCTTTCATCACACATCCAAGCAACGGTAGGAAACCACTTCCAACCCATATGAACATATCGTTGTAGCGCAGATAAACCGTAGAAAAAATGACGACCATTAACGAACATGGTTAAAACAAAGGCATTAATAGGATCAAATCCAGCCATCAACATACCTATCGTTACAAACTCCATGGATCCTGCAAAAATGGTTGCTGCCAAAACAGGTGGTGTCCACCAAGGGAACCCTTGGCTCGTAGCATATAAACCAAATCCTAAGCCTATGAAAAAGAAGCTTATGCCCATAGGAATCATAATAGGAAAAGCATAACTAAAAGCTTGACGCCCTTTATGTGATTGTTCCATTAATATATCGCCTTCTTTCATTTACACTAGATTATGATATTCATAAAATGTATATAATGCCATTATATTCTTCATACAATGTACAAAGAAAAGACACCTACCAGGTGTCTTTTCTAATATATACACTATTCTACTAATTATAAGGCACGCGTTAAAATTTCGCGAGCCACTTCTGGTGTAATATCACCGTTTTCACCAAGTTGTGTCATACCATGACCTTCTAATTGTTTCACAATTTTATCAACTGCGTCTTCGCCTAGACCATAATCTTTCAAATGCGTAGATACACCAAGGGACTCGAAGAATTCGCGCGTTTTAGCGATAGCCTTATCTGCTTTTTCTTCTGTTGTACCTTCTGTGATATGCCATACACGTGTAGCATATTGTGCCAATTTTTCAAGCTTGTCTGCTTTTTTCACTTCTAACAATGCAGGCAATACGATAGCTAATGTAATCCCATGGTCAAGATGGTACGCCGCAGTTAACTCATGACCAATAAGATGTGTGGCCCAGTCTTGTGGCACGCCGGCACCAATCAAGCCATTTAATGCCAAGGTAGAAGCCCACACGTGATTAGCACGAATATCGTAGTTTTCTGGATTTTCTACCGTTTCTTTGCCGATTTCAATCATAGTTTTCAAAATGCCTTCGCTGAAACGATCTTGAATACGGCCCTCTACAGGATATGTTAAATATTGCTCTGTGGTATGCACGAAGGTATCGATTACGCCGTTCTTAACTTGTTTTTCAGGCAATGTGAAAGTCAATATTGGATCAAGCATGGAGAACTTAGGGAATACTAAGCTACTGAACACAGGATATTTACCATCACCATAAGTAATAACGGCACCATTGTTCATTTCAGAACCTGTGGCAGGTAGAGTCATAACTGTACCAAATGGTAATGGATTTGGCACCATTTCCACTGGAACCTCTGGTACACCAGCTTTCATAACTTCAACGACAGGACCATCATAAGTAGCGCCCATAACGATAAGTTTTGTAGCGTCTACTACAGAACCGCCGCCTACAGCGAGAACGAAATCTACGCCATGTTCTTTAATGAAAGCTACCGCACGTTCACATATTTCAAGGGATGGGTTTGGCTCAATACCGCCGAATTGTTCCACCTTGCGGTTACCAAGGGCTTTCACAATGCGGTCAATAAGACCACTGCGCACTGCAGAGCCACCACCATAAGTAATAAGCACCTTTGCATCCTTTGGAACCAATGTATCTAATTCACCTAAACGATCTTTACCAAATACGATATGTGTAGGATTATAAAAATCAAAGTTAAACATAAAGACCTCCTAAGTATTATGTTTCTATTCCACCGCTTTAATTGTATAAAACTTATCTGTATTATATCATATTTCGATTTTTTTAGATATATATTAATAACCCATTTTTACAACTATTTGAAAGCCATAGTTTTAATCTATAGATAACCAGTATATTTTACTCTATATACAAAACCCCATTTACATGATAGGATATCTTTATTATATGTATATAGAAAGGGATGTTTACATGAAATTAAAAAAATTTATCGCCCCACTTCTCGTTGGCGTTTTAGCATTCGCCATCGCAGGCTGTGGCACAAATACAAATCAATCTAGTCAGACACCAAAGGAAATTAAAATCGGTGCTACTGCAGGCCCTCATGCTCAAGTAGCTGAAGCAGTTGCAAAAGAGGCTCAAAAGCAAGGTATCGACCTTAAGGTTGTGGAATTCTCCGATTATGTAACACCGGACAAAGCATTGGCTGATGGAGACATCCAACTCAACGCATACCAACACGTTCCATTTATGGAAAACTTTAACAAACAAAATGGTTCCGACCTTGTAGCTATTGGCAAAACGATTTTAATGCCTATGGGATTGTATAGTAACTCTGTACATAGTGCACAAGATGTACCAAATGGCGCTATCGTAGCTATTCCTAACGATCCAACAAACGGCGGTCGCGGTCTTGCATTACTTGCTAAGGCAGGCCTTATTACATTAAAAGATGGCGTTGGTTTCAAAGCTACTGTAGCAGATATTACGTCTAACCCTAAAAACCTTCAAATCCAAGAGCTTGAAGCAGCTCAATTGCCTCGTAGCTTAGACGATGTAGCTGTAGCAGCTATCCCTATGAACTATGTTCAAAGTGCGGGCCTCAATGTAGAAAAACAAGGATTCTTCTTAGAGCCAAAGGATGAACCTTTAGCTGTTATGATACTTGCTGTACGTAGCCAAGACAAAGATAACGAAACATACAAAAAAATTGCGGATATTTACAAATCCGAAGTAATCAAACAATTTATCAATGAAACATTTAAAGGCTCCATTACATCAGCCAACTAACATAAAAAATCTCCATCTGTTTAGGATGGAGATTTTTTAGTTATCATCGTACATATAATAAAACAACGCTCTACACATATAGAGCGTTGTACATAATGCCTTATTATTCTTCTGTATCAAATGTAACATCCAACGGTTGGCGTTCCACAATATTGCGATATCTCACCTTAGGATAGCCCATCAAGATGCCTCCAGCGATGATTTTATCGTCTGGCACACCTAATATGTCTAATAATGGTTTATATTCAGCTTCGCCTGCATGTTCAAAGAACCCTGCCCAGCAGGTTCCAAGACCTACTGTCGGTGCATATAATTCAGCATAAGATAAACAAGAATGCCCTGAATCATGAGTGCGATGAATGTCTTTTTTGGATCCAATGGCAACCACGAGAGCTGGTGCATCGCGGAGAATATATTCTTTCCCCTTATCCACTTCTGCCTGAGCTGCACGAGCATAAAGACGCATAATCGGTACTGTCTTTGCTGCTATGTGCATCCATTCGAGAACAAGATCCGCAATGCGGCGTAATTTTTGTTTATCACGAATTACGATATATGAAATTCCTTGCGTATTTGTCGCAGTTGGCGCCATGCGAGCCACATTCAATACCTTGCGAATCAATTCAGCAGGAACTGGTTTATTTTGATAATTACGAATGGAGCGACGGCTGCGTAAAAATAGCTCTGCTTGTTCCGGTGTAAATTTAGTTTCTTTTGTAATATCCACTTGTTCAGCACGCGGTGTTAGGTCGCTATCTAGAGCAAGCGTAGGGCATACTGCAACACAATGACCACAGGAAATACAACCACCCTTACCTGTTTTAGGACCATCATCAGTCATAACAAGAAGGCCTGTTGGACAATCGGCTACGCATAGACCACAACGAGTACAGACTTCTGTATTCACGGTAAATAACATAGTAATAAACCTCCAAACACATACTATAAAGCCTATTATACCATATAAAATCAATTCGTAGGATAACAAAAAAATATAACACATATGTTAATGAGTTAATCTTTACGCATAAACATATGTGTTATCTGTTCATATTATTCCTATTCGAAGGATTTAATTAAGTCCATATATTGAGTCTTATGAGTCAATCGCCAAGAACCAAAGTCCGCTTCTGGTGCCTCATTAAGTATATTGGCTAACGCCTCCATAAATGCTGGAATTTTTGCAGCTACAATATTCCCAGCCATTTTACCAAAACTTTCAGAACCCATATGTTCTGAACCACCATCTACGATAATGAAAGCAGGTTGTGGTTTCTTATCTACGAGTTTTACAGCACCGTGAAATCCAATTTCCCCAATTTGATGAGTCCCACAAGAGTGTGGACAACCAGAAATATGTAATCGAGGTAATTTCTTTGTATCAACACCTTTTGCTTCAAGATGATCAAAAATGGCCTTTAACAAGCCATTAGAATCTTGCATGCCGATTTGACAAACTGTAGAGCCCACACAAGACACGGAACGACGAAAATCATCGCGTGCGCTATCATCTGTTAATTCCGCAATTTTTCTAGCTTCGTCTGCTGTCAAATTGATGAAATACAATGCTTCATCCGGTGCAATGCGAGCCTCTACTTGATCGAGTGTAACTGCATAATCAAGGGCCGCCAATAGATGTTCTACATTCGCATCACCGCCAACGGGATGATATTCCACATAGTAAAGGCCTTCTTGTTTTTGACGATGAATACGATGATTTACAACCGAATCATCACGCTTGCCGATTTTCGTAATTTCATAGGCATAATCAGCAGGACTAATGGTCAGTTTTTCAACTTCTTTCACCATTGCCAATGTTTCTTCATAGGTTTTGATGAAAGCTTCCGCGCCACCCATTTCTGCCGGCATATAGCGAGTACGTGCTTTGCCGCGATTTTTAAAATTGCCATGGTTTGCAAAGACCATGAGCATGGCTTTCACATGGTACAACACATCTTCCGGTTGTACATCACGTGCTACGGGAATACCGATACGCGGATTAGGACCAATACCGCCACACGCATATACATCAAAGGTATTGCGTTTCGTTAAATTAAAACCAAGATCCTTAAATGTAGCATGCGGCGTACTATCAAATCCATTATCGATACCCATCTTAAATTTGCGAGGAATCTTGATATAAAACATTTGCTCCATAAGGAATTCGCTAATGGCTGCCGCATATGGTGAAATGTCAAAGGTCTCGCGAGGATCAATGCCGCGCAAGATGCTAGCTACAACATTAGGACTATCCCCGCCGGCACCGCGATTATAAATACCATGGTCATAGCATTCCTTGAAGAGTTGTAAAATAGTATCTCCATCGAGGCCATGCATTTGTAAACACTGCCCCGTTGTGAAATGAATATGTGTAAGATTGTATTTGCGGATAGTATCTGCTAAGAATCGCATTTGTTCTTGTTTGATGCGACCACAATTAAAACGCCACCGGCTCATGCCCGTAGCAGCACCACGTTCGGCATAGCTACCAAATGCACCGGACTGCCCTTTATAATCGGCAATGGACATTTCTTTCTTGTAAAACTTGTGCGTCATATCTTCAAACTTTGGATAATCTGCAATTAAACGTTCTCTTACTTCTTCTGTAATCATAATACTACCTCTTGGCTTATATTTATTAAGCATATATAGAAACTTTTATATGTTCATTATACGCTTATGTAATACTTGAAAACGTATCCATAGTCACAATTATATATATAAATATTTGTATCTTAATATTACAAAATGTAATAATAATTGTTTTCGATTAAAACAAGGAGGAGTATCTATGTAAGCATATTGCATTATACACTGTGTAATGTACTACAATGCATAGTTCAACAACGCAAAAAAGCAGCAGATCTAATGTCTGCTGCTTTCACAATCAATATGATAATTTAACTATTATCCCTCACCTTGTGTAGGATTATTATACGCATCTTTATCAATGGTACCCATAATTTTATCTACCACAAGTGCATTTGTTAAGGAACCGGATACGTTCAAGCATGTACGTCCCATGTCGATTAATGGATCGATAGCAAGGATTGGACTGATGGATGTAAAGTATGCACCAAGACCAGTACCACTAAGAGATACGGATGCAGCCATTGTAGCCGTACCAGGAACGCCTGCAATACCAACGGAACCAATGGCGATAACGATAACGCTCATGATGTACATTGTCAAGTCAAATGGAATACCCGCTACATTAGAAATGTAAACTACCACAAGAGCTGGGAATACGCCGGCACAACCTTGCATGCCTGCAGTAGTACCAAAGGATGCTACTGTATTAGCAGTTGTAGCATTTACACCAAGACGTTTTGTCAATGTTTCAACAGTCAATGGCAATACACCCATAGAGGAACGGGATGTGAAGGCCAACAACAATGGAGCCTTCGCTTTTTTAAAGTATGTAATCGGGTTGTAACCAAAGCTAGCAATTAAGATAGCTTGAACGACGAACATGATCAAAAGACCTACGTAAAGCAATACTACGAAAAGTCCCATATCGAGGATAGCTTGCAAGCCACGTGTCGCCAATGTAGATGCCAATAAAGCAACTACGCCGTATGGCATAAGGCCAATAATGAAATCGGCTACCCAGGAAATCAACTGATGTAATTCATCAAATAGCTTTGTAAAGATTTCCATGCTATTGGTGCCCGTTTGTTTTAACAGACGAGCTACACTGCCCAAGATGATGGCAAATACTACGATGCCGATAACATTTGTTTCTGCAGCGGCTTGAATAGGATTGCTAGGAATCAAAGCACGGAATGTATCAACCATCGGTTTGATTTCGCGGATTTTTTTACCGGACTCAACGATGTCAAAACCTTGACCCAATCCAAAAGCATTACCTAAGATAAGGCCTACAATAGCGGCTACAGCCACCATGCCGAGGTTAGTGGACACCATAGCAACTACTAACTTCTTAAGATTAGCCCCTGCCTCCATATGTAAAATAACATGGACAATGGAGATAAATACGATAGGAATAACAAGCATGCGGATTAAGTCGATGAACCCGCCCCCCACAAGGGAGAACCACTTCGTACTTTCCTTGATGTAGACCACCTTAGACGGATCATCAGGAAAACCAGCAATAACTTGAATTGCTACGCCTAATACGGCACCAACAATAGTGCCAATAATAACAAGATTACCAAAGGATGTGCCCTTGCGTTGCAACACATAAATACCGATTAAGGCAAGTACAAACACTGCGATAATACCAATACTTAGTGGATTGCTTAACATGAGGTAATCTGTAAAGAATGGAATATTCATAATACACCTCTTTAATTCATATCATAATAATGGGTTATGAACTAAGTATAGCATATATCGAAAATTTTACAAGTAAAACAATACGAATTTTATGAGTTTATCTATGCAGAATCCGCAAGCTCCATAAACAGGTTAATTTCCATCGCTCTACAGGAGCCTATACAGTTCTAAGAGAGCTCTACACCATAATAGAAATCAACACATATAAAAAAGGTGACCTTCCTAAGGAAGATCACCTTTAAAGTGATTCAGTTATAGCTATACGTAGTTAATGTATTAGCGCTTAACCAAAACGTAAGTTACTTGGATAGGACCATGAGCACCATCTACAGTAACCAACTCAATATCAGCTGTACGGGATGGACCAGAAATCAAGCAGATATTTGTAGGGAATTTGGATGGATCGTTATGATAACGTTCAGACAAATGTTCCATTGTTTGAGTCATACGTGGATTGATTGTATCAGTGTACAATACAGCAATGTGAGTTGTAGGCAACAAGCTAATAGCACGACCAGATTCTTCACCAGATGCTTGTACTACAGTAGCTGTTTCAGCAATACCGCAGTATGGGAATGTAATACCAATATCTGCATTGGCAGTATTAGAAATACATTCTTCACGGCCTTTAGCTGGGTCCCATTGGAAGTATGTACGAGTGCCGCCATTATTAGCTGCATCTTGTTCGAATAATTCTTTTAATTTATATTCGTCTACTTCAGGAGTGCTTGGGAATACAATCTTACCATTGCCCCAGTCTTCGATAGCTGCCAAAATTGTTTCACCTAATTTATCAGGTGTAGTTTCAACGAATTTTGTACCAACACGTTGACATTGTTCCTTAAACATTGTCAAAATTTGATCTTGATTCAAATCTTTGAACATAGTTTCTTGAGGACCATGGCTGTAATCAAAATCCTCTACATAGGCAGGGCACATTTCTTGATCACGGCCTAATGCACGAGATAAACGTGCAATAAATTGTTTACGTTTAGCTTCATCCATTATTTTTTCTCCTTCTTCTTGTTCTTTTCATGTTCAGCATATAAGTCACGGAATTTCTTGAACTTCAATGTACCCATTTCTTTAGATTTAGTCCAGCCGTTCATAACTGGAATAGCTTGAGTCCATGTAGGCATATTGCCTTCTTTGTTACTAATCAAGTTCATGCCAATAGCGCCAGCTTTTGTACCAAGGTCGAATAATGTGGAGTTACCAAACATCTTAGCCGCTGCAGTGAAGATTGCTTCTTCTGCTTTCGGACGAGTTTTTTCGATGTCAGCCATAATATGACGGTGTTCCATCAATAATTCATGCAATGGAATAGCTACTGGACAGTTTTCTGTACATGCACCGCACAATGTGGAAGCATATGGAAGATCACCTGCTACGTCGTAACCTTTGAACAATGGAGTCAATACAGCACCCATTGGACCTGGATATACGGAGCCATAACCGTGACCAGAGATGTGACGGTATACAGGACAGATGTTCATACATGCACCACAACGGATACAACGTAACATTTCTTGGAATGTACCACCCAAGATACCGGAACGACCGTTATCGATAATGATGATGTGAGTTTCTTCAGGACCGTCAGCTTCGCCAGCACGGCCAGGACCAGTCATCATGGAGAAGTAGTTGGAAATTTTAGCACCTACTGCAGAGCGGTTCAACATTTCCATCATTACGTCAAGAGCTTTGAAGTCAGGAACGATACGTTCTGTACCTAAGAAGATTACTTGAGTCTTAGGAATGGAACTAGCCATACGACCGTTACCTTCGTTGGAAACGATTGTGCAAGTACCAGATGCAGCAACTGCAAAGTTACAACCATTAACACCTACGTCAGCTTTCAAGAAGCGTTCACGTACATAACCACGTACGAAGTGAGTCATTTCAGTAGGGTTTTCAGTACCTGTATAACCTAATTTTTCAGCGAAAATTTCGCGGATTTTATTACGTTCAAAGTGAAGGCCTGGTACTACGATGTGAGATGGAGGACTTACTGCAGTTTGCAAAATGAATTCCGCCAAGTCAGTTTCGTTTACTTCGATACCAGCTTCTTCAAGGACTTCGTTCAAACCAATTTCTTCAGTTAAGATAGTTTTGGATTTAACGATCATTTTGGCTTCGCGTTCACGAAGGATATCCAAAGCGATTTGAGTCGCTTCTTTATCGTCAAATGCAAAGTGAACTTTAGAACCAGCTTTTTCAGCGTTTTCAGCGAATTGGTTTACATAGTAATCCAAATTGTTAAGAACGTGATCACGAAGTTTAGCTGCTTCTGCGCGGAAATCTAACCATTCAGGAACGTCCGCAACTACTGTATTACGTTTATCATAAAACACGTCTTGTGCTTTTTTGATAGCTGCAACTTTGAAATCATCAGCCAAACATTCTTTTATACGTGTTTTATAGGGGCGATTGTCATATATAAGTGCCATGTCGTCTCCTCCTTAGCGGCAGTTTAAGATTTCAGCAATATGCATTACTTTGATACGGCGATCGATTTCACCATCTTTATGAAGACGGTCAAGCATACCTGCAATATTCATCAAGCAAGCTTGGTCGGAACCGGAAATTACGTTAGCACCAGTGCTAGCGATTTCCAAAGCTTTTTCGCGTGTCATTACTTCGCTGATTTCTGGGTTTTTAACGGAGAATGTACCGCCGAAACCGCAGCAACGGTCTGCACGAGGTAATTCAATCAACTTAAGGTCTTTTACATTGCGAAGGAGTTTGAAAGGTGGTTCTTTTACACCCATCAAGCGAGTTACGTGGCAAGATGTATGGTATGTAACAGTTTCGTCAAAGCGTGCGCCAACATCTTCTACACCCAATACATCGGTAATGAATTCAGTGAATTCATAAATTTTTCCGCTCAATTTTTCTGCGCGTTGTTGCCATTCAGGTTGACCTTCCAAGAAGTGTTGGTATTCATCGCGAATAGCAAAGGCACAGGAGCCAGACATGCTGACTACATAGTCAGCGTTTTCGAAGCATTCGATTGTATTCTTAATAGCATCCATAGCCGCATCATTGTAACCGGAGTTAGTGAACATTTGTCCACAGCATACTTGTTTCTTAGGCACTACAAGGTCGCAACCTAGTCTCTCAAGTACTTCTACACCAGCCATGCCAACATGAGGGTAGAACATATCAATCAAACACTGTTGGAAAAGATGAATTTTCATATTTTCGTCCTCAACTTTTCTAGTACTTAACTCAAAAAAAATTTTGATATGTATCCATTTAGGTCGATAAAATTTCACAAATTATCAGCCTATACAATAAATTGACGATCTTTAAAGTGTTATATTTAAAGAACATTTCGATATAATTATAAATAAGGGTACCATAAATGTCCAAGCAATTGCTATATTCGTATTTAGGGTTGTATAAATCATATCCTTATGACTAAAAGTAATAATCAAAATTGATTTTTATCACACTCACGTACTGCTTTATAAATTTTTTCTATAACTCCCGTGTTTTCTTTATTTGCAAATGTTTATCAAGTAGATATTTTTTAGTCCCAAAATTGCACCATTCTCATTTGCTATAATGAAAATGTAACTTTCACCATTATTCATCTAATTTTTATCCTTATATATTACATTTTCTTATAGTAGTGGTTATTTCATAAAAGTGCTATAATTTATGTATATAAACGTAATTTGAAAGGAGCTTTCTCATGAAACTCAATAAATTGTCCTTATCTCTAGCGATTACATTGGCGCTAGGATCTACATTCGGCATGGCTCATGCAGAAACTACAACAACTACGAAAACACCAGTTGTAACGAATGCAAAAGCATCTGCACATACTACAACTGCTGCAAAAACAACTGCTAAGACAACACATGCAAAAACAACTGCTGCGAAAACTACACCAGCAGCGACAGCTAAATCTACTACAATTACAGATAAAACTACAACAACTGCAAAAGTAACACAAAAATCTGAGGCTCCTGCAAAGGCTAAAGAAACATTGCCAGCTGGCGTGTACCCAGATACAAAGGATAACTGGGCTCGCGATGCCATCCAAGCAATGACAGAGGCTGGCTACTTATCCGGCTATGCAGATAACACATTCCGCCCTGGTAAAAGCATTACTCGTGAACAAGCAGCAGCCATTTACGGCAAAGTGTTGCAACACAATATGAACGAGCAAGAACTTGCTGACTTAGTAACAAAAGAAAATGGCGTTTCCTATTCCGATGTTGAAAGCGACCGTTGGTCCAACACAGCTATTAAATTAGTTGGTGCTGCTGGCGTTATGGAAGGTACAACAAAATCTACATTTGCCCCTGCTAAAGCGATGGACCGCGAAGAATTCGTTGCTTCCGCAGCTAATTTAGTAAAGAAAATAAAACCTGATGCACCTGTAAAATCTGAAAAGGTTACATTCAAAGACAGTGCTAGCATTTCCAAAGCATATGTAGCGGATATCGAATACATGGCACAACGCGGCTATGTAGCATCCGGTGCAACAACTGCTTTCAACCCAACACAACCTGTAACACGGGCACAAGCGGCAACAATCTTAAACCGCATCTTAAACGGTGAAACAGCCCCTACTACTAGCAAGGCTACCGCTATTAAAGAAGATGCAAAGCAAGACGCTGAAAAGGTTGAAAACAAAACTAAAACCATTGAAAAAGAAGTCGCTAAAGACGTAAAAGCGGATGCTAAGAAAGTAGATACTGCTGCAAAGGCAGATGCAAAAAAAGCTGATGCTGCTGTGAAATCTGATGCTAAAAAAGTTGATGCTGATGCGAAAAAGGTAGAAAAAGAAGCTAAGGCTAAAAAATCTGACAAGGTTTCTGAGTCTAAAGCAGAACAATCTCCACGCATCGTTCGACCTGTACGTCGCAGCACATTAAAACCACTCGATCAAAAACAACAAGAAACATTGGAAAACAATGTATTCACTCAACTCAACAAAACATATAAAACACCAGAAGCGTTCCAAGACTATGGTGTTATGTACTGGAGAGACAATCAATTGCACGTAGCTTTGAAATCTAATTCCGATTTGGATACAGTAAAAGCTAATTTGGCAAGCCAAGGTAATTCTACTATCAACAACTATGTAGTAGTTGAACCATCTCAATACAGCCAAACTGAATACGATGTTATCGAATCTAATTTCCGTAACTACTACAGCAAAAACGAAAAAGGTGGCAATATTATCGCCGTATTCCCGGACGTTGAAAACAATCAATTATACGCTGTAGTTAGCACTGCAAGCAAAGAAACACAACAAGGTATTTCCAAGGTATTTGGTTCCAAAGTTAAAATGACTGTAAAACGCTAATAGCGACAAAACTCCGATATACTTTAGTCCTTAAGGAGACTTCAAAAACAGCGTTATCTAACGCTGTTTTTGATATATTTACCACATGATTAGGAAGGATATGTATGCAACAGGTATCAACACACACATTACGGGCCCTCATCCTGTCCGCTTTACTTACTACATCCGGTATGGCATTTGCCGCTACACCGGCACAAACACCAAGCGCTACTCCAGCGCAACATACTGTAACAACAACGGCAACCGTTCAAGATACAACAGCTACTGAACAAAATAAAACTGCTGTACCTGCTAATACTGTTGTTAACCAACAACTTCGCTCCGGTGTTGTTACGTCTCCAAAGGATATCCAAGATGTGCGACCATACATCTTCTCCGATGTACCAAGTGATTTTTGGGCTTCTAAATCAATTAGTGCCGTAGCAAAGGCTAAATTGATGAAAGGCTATGCGGATGGCACATTCCGTCCTAATCAACCAATGACACGCGAAGAAGTGGCCTCCCTATTCAACAACATTACCGATGATGGCCAAGCAGCGTTCATCTCTAGTCACTTTAAAGATATTACATCCGACCGTTGGTCTGCCCTCGCTATTGAATCAGTAGCGCGCAAGAATATCATCTCTGGCTATGGCGACACTACATATAAACCTGAAAAATATATGTCCCGCCAAGAATTTGCTGTGGTAGCAGATAACTACCTACATTATCTAGGCTATACAACAGATGATCCTACTGTACTCGATCAAGTAGCGTATGGGGACCAAAAATTCGTAGCCCCTTGGGCACAAGATGCAGTCCGTGAATTAGCATACTTAGGATTTACCAACTATGCACCAGGCACGATGTTTAACCCAGAAAAATACGTAACCCGTGCAGAGGCGGCTGAAATTTCCTACCGTATGACACAAACACCACAAGCATTGGCATTCCACAATGCGCTCTACCGTCAACAAGTGGAACAAAAAACATCCAATGTCATCAGCCACGCCCTTCACTATGGTCAAGACTTCACACAATTTAGAAACGATGGTGCTCTCTTCTGGAAGGAAGGTAAATTGCACGTTTCTGTAGTGGACAAAAAACACTTCGATACAGTTCATACAGCACTAGCTGACGCTCACGATCCACAACTCGATAATGCATTAATTGTAAGCCAAGGCAAATTGACACAAGCCCAATTAGAAGACCTCCAATCCGATGCATTGGCACTTTATCAAAACAAAGAACCTCAAGGTAAAATCATTAGTATTTTACCAACAGATGATGCATCTGTATTAGTTATTACGGCTGATTCTGTACAACCTGGAACAGTAAAGGCATTTAAAAAGAAATTTGGTAAGAAGGTAATTGTTCAAACACCGCCTGAGGAAATTCCGACTACGACAATCCAATTCCCATTACCATTAAAACCAACAAAATAATCAATTAGGCAGCCCTTCGGGGCTGTCTTTTTTGTCCTATCCCCCTATTCTTCATACAGGATAATACGCACAAAAGCCCCTCCGCACATCGCGGAGGGGCTTTTTAGTAAGTATTAAGTTCTATACCACATAAAACAGTCTGTGTACCCTTTTTGGTGCTACGCACCTTGCATTGTTTAACAATACAGACACATATAGTTAGTTTTGTTATTTGGTCACATCATTTTGACGGTCGCGCAAATTGCCAACTGGTACATACACGGTACCAGCACTATGGATTGTATCCACATCTTGTTGAAGAATCATCACTACCGAATAATCTTCAGTTGTGTAGAATTCAGATGGCATTTTGTCGAATGTAGCATTCGCACCAACTGCATCCTTCACTTGTTGATTATTATTGATAGCATTAACGAGTTCCTTCTTATTCAAACCACCAAGATCATACAAGGATAACTGACGACCTGTTGTAGTATTGAATGTAAAGCCTTTTACATAATTTACACCATTTGCATCGCCATCACGCATTGTATAGGTGTGAATCAAAACGCTAAAGATACCATTTTTATCCGTTTTTACATCATAGTACATGATGACATTCGTTTTATTGGATTCTTTTTCGTTCAATTTTTGAGTGTCATTTTGAACCTTGGACACGTATTTCTTAATCGTTGTATTAATGGCTTTTTCAACGATAGGGCTAACAGATTTAACCTCTGGGAATACGAGATTCAAATGATCTGTAGTCGCATCTACAGGAGATACGCCTACCTCTTTACGATCCATATAACGATCTGCATTTGGCGCTACCACTTCGATAGTACCACGATCAGTTTTATTCGCTACGGAACGTAATTTTTTGTTTTGCTCTGGCGTAGCCGTGCTAGAGAGACGATATGTCACATCGTGACGATTATTTTGTGCTACTACAGCACCAGTATCCTTTGTTACAGGAATCGTTTCACTAGCGGCTGCCATAGATGTGAGTGGCAATGCGGCAGCCATCATGATGAGAACAGTCTGTTTTAATTTCATGGTTAACCTCTTACTTTGCTTGTTCTTGCTCTGCTTTCATAGCGAGAGCTTCTGCTTTATCAAATTTGTGAGTTACAACACGACGAACTAGATAGAGTGCAGCGAAGATGAAAGCAAGTAGACCTAACCAACCAGCTGTACTTTCAAATTCAGGACCAACTAATTCAAGTGGAGATTCACCACCACCAGTTGTAACTGACAATACAATAATAACAGCTATGATTACACCAATCAAGCTTTCACCAACAATCAAACCAGACGCAAAGAGAACGCCACGACGATTAGATTGTTCTACATCGTATTCAGCCAATTCACCAGCACGCATTTTAGCGCGAGCAATTAGGTAACGACCTACGAAATAGCTCAAGAAAGAACCGATAATAAGAGGCACTTCCAATGTTGGAGGCAAGTAGATACCCATACCAACAGCCAATGGAGGCAATGTTAAGGAAGCAGTTGTGCTCTTAAGAATCAAGTTAACAATGATTGCTACTACGCCAACACCAACGCCGATCAAGATGTAATTCCAATCCATACTAGCATTGAAAATACCTTGAGCAATTGTAGTCATCAATGTTGCTTGTGGAGCAGATAATGCTGCATTTGGATCCATTTCAGCACGAGGTAACGCACCTGTGAAACCATATGCTTGGTATAACAAGTTAAGAACTGGAGCAATCGCAATAGCACCGGCTACGGAACCAAGTAACAATGCAATTTGTTGACGCCAAGGTGTAGCACCAACGAGTTGACCAGTTTTCAAGTCTTGCAAGTTATCGTTAGAGATAGATGCAATAGCAATAACTACGGATGTCATGAAGATAGCCATAGCTGTAGCAAATTGAACACCTGCTTCGGTAGCAAACAAATTATTTTCAGAAGCGATGAAGTATACCACTAGAGAAGAAATAATAGTTGCTAAGATACCAATACCAGAGATTGGAGATGCAGATGTACCGATAAGACCTGCCATGTAACCACATGCTGCAGCTACGAAGAAGCCGATTAACAAGGCTACGATAACGCCTACTACAACAAGTGTCCACATCAAGCCTGCACTAATAGGTACAGCGGATACGAAATCCCAGAACGTAATAACCAAACCAATAAGGATGATAGCAAATACGATCAATACAGATTTTGTACTCATATCAGTATCCATGCGGTGTAATTCACGTTCAGCAGAACTGCCACTCATGGATTTAACGGAAATTTTCATACCTTCGATGATAGGTTTGATCAAGGTAATCAAAGTCCAAATCGCTGCGATACCGATAGCACCAGCACCGATGAAACGAACTTTTTCTTTCCAAACTGCCATAGCGAATTTAGCTGTAGCACCACCATCTGGAGCAAGCATGTTAGTTAAGTAAGGCACAAAACCAGCCCACGCGATGAGTACACCAACGAGGATAGCGATACCAGAAGCGATACCGATAAGATAACCAGCACCTAACAACGCTGTGGAGAAGCCCAATGGAATTTGAGTAATCCCTTTGCTACCTACAGGAAGCCAGAAACTCATGCTGTCGCCAAGAACTTTGAAGCCGTTAGCGCAAAGACTGATGATACCAGCTACAGCACCACCGGAAACGATGTCTGCCATACCGGAGCTAGATTTAGAAGCCTCAGCACCACTATGAGAGCCAACCTTCAAGATTTCGGCTGCTGCACGGCCTTCTGGATATGGTAGGTCACTATTCACTACCATGGCACGACGCAATGGAATGGTGAATAACACACCGAGGGAACCACCGCATGCGCAAATCAAGAATGTTTGCCAGAATGGGAACCCTTGCCAATAACCAAGCATTAAAAGACCTGGCAAGATAAAAATAATTGCAGATAAGGTACCAGCTGCAGATGCTTGCGTTTGTACCATGTTGTTTTCAAGAACGTTAGAATCCTTGAAGAAACGTAAAATTGCCATTGAGATAATGGCTGCCGGGATGGATGACGAGAATGTCAAACCGACCTTCAAACCTAAGTATACGTTAGATGCCGTAAATATTAGAGTGATCAATGCACCTAATAACATCCCACGCAACGTAAGTTCCGGCAAGTGAAGGTCATGGCTCATAAAATCATGTTTCATAAGTACTTACCTCCTCTTATAAATTAAATAAAACTAACTATAAGCTATATTCATTTTATCGTGTTAAAGCGATGTTGACAATAAATATAACCATATATGTGCTATGTATACACAAATTTATAGATATAAATCAAATATGTATAAAGGTAATAGCCATACGCGCATTATATCTAATTGGTATTAATTATCATTTTCTATTATATTTTTTCGTTTTTCTGTATATAATAGAGAGGAACCGACGATAAGGTCGGCATGTCTTTTAAGGAGGTTGTAAACATTATGGAAACAAGAATTGAATATGATTCAATGGGACCAGTCGAAGTCGACGCTAGACGAATTTACGGACCTCAAACGCAACGCTCGTTCAATAACTTTAAGATCGGTGACCACCGCATCCCTATTGAACAAATCAAAGCGCTTGCGCTTGTCAAAAAAGCATGTGCTTTAACCAATGCAAAATGTGGCGCAGTAACTGAGGAAAAAGCGAAACTCATCGCTCAAGTAGTTGATGAAATCGTAGATGGCAAATGGGATGATGAATTCCCATTGACCGTATTCCAAACAGGTTCTGGCACACAAACAAACATGAATGTGAACGAAGTTATCGCTCACCGGGCTAAACAGTTAGATGAATCTAATCCACTTCATCCCAACGACGATGTAAACCGCGGCCAAAGTACAAACGATACATTCCCAACAGCAATGCATATCTGTGCGTACTTTGAAATTACAAAACGCGTAATTCCTGCATTGGACGGCCTTATTGTATCCTTTGAAAAATTGCAAGAAAAAGGCAAAGGCTTGCAAAAGGTTGGTCGTACTCACCTACAAGATGCTACTTTCATCATGGTAGATCAAGAAATTAGCGCCTTTGTGGACGGCCTAAAAACTGCCAAAACGATGCTCCTTCAAAACGCTGATTATCTACTCGACGTTGCCCTTGGCGGCACTGCCGTTGGTACAGGTGTGAACACACCTAAGGGATATCTAGACGTTATGGAAACCGTATTGCCAGAGGTAACAGGCGCTCCATTCCGCGTTAAGAATAACAAATTCCAAGGCCTATCCTTGAAAGATGCGTTCATGATGGCTCACGGCGCACTTAACACATTGGCTACTACATTGTTCAAAATTGCAAACGATGTTCGTTTCTTAGGCTCCGGTCCTCGCTGTGGTTATGGCGAATGGCATCTACCTGAAAACGAACCGGGCTCCTCCATCATGCCAGGTAAGGTTAACCCTACCCAATGCGAAGCTCTTGCTATGGTATGTGCCCAAGTATTCGGCATCAATACAACCATGACACTTTGTGCAGGCAGTGGCGCATTCCAATTGAATGTATACATGCCTATCATGATCTATGATTTTGTTGAAAGCTGTCGACTCCTCGCAGATGCGATGAATTCCTTCACTACACACTGCATCGACGGCGTAGAATTCGTACCTGAAAAACTTAAATTCTTCGTAGAACAATCCCTTATGATTGCTACCTCCTTAACACCATACATCGGCTATGATAAGAGTGCTAAGGTCGTAAAAGAAGCATACAAACGCGGTTGCTCTATCAAAGAAATCATCTTGGAAGAAAAACTCATGACCGAAGACGAATTTGCTGAAGCAGTTCGCATGAAATAAACCTCTCACATCTCTTTGACATATCTATAACATCCTCTCATACCTCAAATGAACGGAAAATAAAAGGACGCTATAGTTCTAAATTCTTCAGTATATACTACTGAAGATTAGACTATAGCGTCCTTTTTAATTTATATTGACTTATTTACATCTCTATACTGCACTATTTTATTTGCTACACTCCAAATTCTTTTAATAATATCAGGACTAGTTTCTAATTTATTTATATTAGTCGAATTAAGTGGAAGTATATCAATTACTTCATTCAGTACTGCAGGCTTTTTAAAATTAATTATAGTATCCTCATCTCCAAATTTAGATTGTCTTCCATCATCATAAAATCTCAATTCAGAATGTTCACTATTACTATACACAAAGAAATATCTTTTAGAAAAAACAACATACTTTTGTGCGTCTATTAATTCAACTATATTGATTATATCACGTTTTAATGTCTCTGTATCAAATGGGTGTTCACTGAAAAATTTGTTAGTATCCTCTATGATACTTATAGAATTACATCCTTCAAAAACCTCTTTTATAATTTCTTTCAAATCATTATTTATCTTTCGTTTTGTTTGTATCTCCTTTGCATTAGATCCTAGAAATTCTAAGGTAAACTTAGAGATTACATCATTACCTGTTTTAACTTGTTCATCATTTACAATATTAACTGGTATAATAATTTTTCTCTCTTTAGCCCAAATTGTTATTTCTTCATCCAAAAGATGAATATTAGATAAATCTATAGTACGTTCTAAAGATTTAAACTTTGAAGATATAATAGATAATGTATTAGCTAATATATTATCAAAACTTTTATTTACTTCTAAAGCCTGTTTATACCATTCTACTGAATATTCTGGTTCAATATAAAAACCTCTCAAATTTGATTCTATATTCTCTGTTATCCTCTTTATATCAGTTTTTTTAGCAAATAATGATAAAGAAGATATATCATCTATATACCGATTCAATAACTGAATAATATCTTCACCATAGTTTATTTTTTTAAAATAGTCTTCAAATATAGCTTTTTTTCTATCATTTTCACTACTAAAAAATAATTCTACGGTCTCTTTGAATTTATCATCTGACGGAATTATACCATCATTAGAAGATTTTAAATATCCAAAAAATATATCCTTAAATTCAATTTGATATCTATTACTTAACTCATCAAAGAAATATGTATATCGACTTTTTAAGTTGTTAAAAAGTTTTTCAGTAAACTCTTTATCTCCTGATTTCGATCTACCATTTTTAAATGGATATAAATATTTACAATTCTCATCAACAATTTCTTCCAATAGTGTATATCCGAACTGATCATTTAAACGCACATATAACGAGCTAAGAATTTGAGCATTAAAAAGTGTATTATAAGATTCATTTACTAAATATTTATAAATCTTCGCGGCTTCTTCATATTGATTGATTCGTAAATTATAAAAGGCACAACACTGTAATACATCATTAGCACGACCAGAATATTCTATAGCCTGTCCCATTAATTTTTTTATTCTATCAGTCTCAGTTACCTCACCCATTGAATCTAATAAGATATCTATATACTCCAATGCACATCCTGCTGCAATCTGATCTTCTCTTAGTAATCCTTGCTCATTTATTTTCCAGTATTTTTCAAAAGCACTTATTGCCATCGCTTTATAATGATTACACTCCAAATCTTTTCGTTCACGATAGATTTTATTCGCCACACTGCCTAAATAATACCAGAATGGAGGATATGCTTCAAAATACTCTTTTATTGCATCCAATCGTTCATATCTACGAATAATATTAGGGTCTTGCAATATTTCATTATAATTTGTAATTTGTCGCTCCGTAAGACGATACTTATCAGGGAATTCATATTTATCTGCAAGACGCCATGCTGTATCAAACAGTTCTCTACGTAATCCATTAAATTGTTCTATAGCAGCCTTTTGTAATTGCCATAATTTGCGTTCTCGCTCCCCTTGATATTCATTTCGATTATTTCTATAATTCATATACCCCATACCAATTTGTGTAGCTATAGCTACACCTGCAGTCATGAGGTTTCCTCCTGCAATTAACATACCAAAATTAGGTACAGCTGACCAAATTGCATTTCTAACCTGTTTATTATACTCTTCTTCAATAAAAGCTCTTTCTACCTTATCAATTCTAAAGAAAGTTATAACATCTAATATTTGTTTTATTATCAATAATAATGGTTCATCCTTAGGCATAGCTTCCAAATTGAGGTTATTCAGTATAGCTTCATATTCTTGCTCTAATACTATAAGGTCTTCATAATCAATTATTTGTGAAACTGATACTGTACATAAATTTAATGCATATGCAGCTCTACGTTTATTTTCTAATTCATCTAGCATTTAAATACTCCTTACCTACTCCCATAATCTCTTTATTTTTTTAAATTAAAATCTAAATATATAGGTAGATGATCTGAAACTTTTTTAGTATATTGTTCAAATCGATTATTAACTTCATCATCTTTATAATTCTCATATGCACAAATTACACCATGTTCTGGAAAATCTATATCATGGTCGTCTAATCTGTCAAGATCAAACGAAAAATGATCAAAATTATTTGCCAAATAATCTTTTGCCTCATAAATTTTACTTTCATCAGATTGAACTGTTATTATCTCTCTATCCAATGCATTATCAATTGAACGAACGGTCTTTCTTAATGTAGTTCTTTCAGAATTAACCGTTTCAATCCACATGGATTTATCCCCATCTATATAACCAATCGAATTATTAAGATCTAGACATTCAGATGGCCTTGCTACATTCTTCACATCCTGTAAATTCAAATTATAATCTCCTAATAAAAATGTATAGGACACTAGGTTTCTTGCATACTTATCTATACCTCGATAATCAAAAACCATATTAGAAAATCGTTTATAAATGCCATTAAGCAAGACTTGAAGTTCTAAATTTCTTAATTTAGTATAAGAGCTTATCAACTCTCCATCCTGATTTGTCCTTAGTTTATCCTCATCTTTAATAGAAAAAACAATATGTGTATTAATTAATCTAATTTCATAATACCGGTTTAATGGGGTGAATCTAGCAATCAAGGGTGGTCTTACTAACTCAAAAGCATGCCCATAATCAGCAATCCGAGGTTCAAAAGTCTTTCCTTTCATATTTCTAGATAACCCAATCCGTTTAGTATTCCATATAAAAGCATATCCTTCTGCTGCCATATTACTAAATTTAGGTTTAGGCTGTGCCCATCTAGCTTCCCACGTGTCACTTTTAAAACCTGCTATCTGAGCAGTGTATGCTCCCATTCTACTAACAGAAACATCTACAGGGTTTTGATGGGAAAGCTCCCTTAACAAACATTTCAAAGCTTCTGGATGAAAAACTTCTTGCAGAGCAATAATATCAAAACTATTCTCTCGAATAATTTTGGCTATCATTTTTATGTCTTTTCTACTTTCACTATCATTAGTATAATACACAGATTGTCGACTAAATTTTTCTATATTAAAAGAAGCAATTCTTATTTTCATAATAAATAGGATATCCTTTTTAAGATTAAACTACTATATTCTTTCTAAGCTCAGTTATAATTAATACAATTCGTATAGTCTTTCTCCATGCAGGACCAGTTAAATTATTAGGTAATAATGTTTTTAACAAACCATTAGTATATTCATCAAAAAGCTTTTCTTTAATCTCATCATCTGTTACAGATTTATTTTTTAAATCATATTTAGCTTTTAACTTATCAAATTGCTGTCTAAATTCTTTAAAAAATAAATTCTCTAATATTTTTATATCATCTTTACTCTTTAATTCTTTTTTATTTATTCCTATACGTTCACATACATCTTTGACAATTTCCTTATATGTCACCCCTTGATTTCCTCTACCTAAATTAACAAGAGTATTACCTCCAAGAAGATGAATCTCAGAAATTATAAATTTAACAAGATCATCCACATTCGATTCATCGAACTCAACTATATTCTTTTGTACAACACCTTTTATTTTATCTAAAAAAATATTATCTTCAGATATTAAAATGTTATGTAATCTTTTTAAATCTTCAAATGGTAACTGAGACAAAAATGATAAATCATTATCGTTATCTATATTAAATTTTTTATTCCAATCCTCTTTTATCTTTTCATACCCCTCCTCAACACAACAGGCTACAAACTGAGCTCCTAAATATAACCACTCTTTCATATTTCTACTCCTACATTACAAAAATATCATACCTATTACGCATTCTTCATGTTAAATTCATTATACCACAATAACTAAATCTTAATATGTACATTTTTTATGTCATAAGTATCAAAATAAAAGGACACTATAGTTCTAAATCATTAAGTATATACTACTAAAGACTAGACTACAGCATCCTTTATTGACTTATATATCTTATATCTGTATTTCATTTAAATAAGCCTGTAAATCATCACATTGGCTCATAACACATTATACCTTAAATTGACGTGGCTTCATTGCCCCACTTGTTATTTTAATTACTTCGTTTTCCCAATATGGTAATACCTCTTCCAAGAAGACTGACATACCTAAAGATTAGTTTGTGACCTTTATGTAAATGATACTCTAAGAATGTACAAAAATGATGATATAAGAATGTACAATTTTAATTGTATCACCGATACTATAGTGGAGGTGATAACAACATGCAATACGTATACGCTATTAACAGTTCATTTACTGTAACATCATTATTAGACTTACCATTATTAAGAGACATTCTGGAGGGTTGCAATTTGAAACCTAATTATAGTTTACTAGGTCGTGAATTAGGCTATGATAGACGCACCATAAAATCTCATTATGAAAATGGAACGCCTGATCCACATCGTCATAAACCATCTA
>NZ_JAPX01000039.1:0-10905 GCF_000524355.1 Veillonella sp. ICM51a | reverse complement strand
TCAGCCGTTACAGCAGCTGTCAACTTAGCAGTTGGGGCAATGGTTACATCATCACCTGTGGCAGATGTTGAAATCAATGCATTCGCACCAGCATCACCTTTGATGTTGAATTTAATACCACCAGTTGTGCTTAATTTCTTAGCTGTTGTTGTACCGGAATCACTACCTAGGGATACTTTGTTATCACCTAATGTAGTTACTGAATCTGTTGCAGCTTTCACAGCATCATCCATTTGTTTCTTATTTACAGCAGCATCATCTGTGGTTGCTTTACCAACATTCTTGATTTGAGTATTGCCAGCATCGATACCGGAACCATTCAACTTAACTGTGTTAGTACCATCTGTAGCAGTTACACCAGCAGGTGCTACTGTTGTTGTATTCGTACCATCAGTGGTTGTCATGCCACCTTTAGTAATAGTCGTTGTGTTACCAGCACCATCTGTAATTGTAGAGGAACCACCTGTTACAGTTTGTGTATTACCAGCTGCATCGGTATACGTAGCAGATGTTAAACCGGTTAAGGCTTTCGCCAACTTAATGTTCAATGTACCAGTTGTTGTATCACCTACTACAGCGATATTACCAGATGTAAGATCAGTTGCCGTAGTGGACGCACCGCCCTTGATGTTAAGTTGTTCGCCATGTTTACGGCTAATTACTGTTGCATCATCACCAGCAAAATCATGTTTCGCATCGGTCAAGGCTTGTTTTGTCTTATCGATAGCACTATTTACTACAGATGCTACATCTTGCGTAGTGGCTACGCCGTTTTTACCTTGTGTAGTACCTTGTGTAGCACCATTCGCACCAATTTTACCAGTAGTATCGTCGATAACAAGTTTGCCTTCATCTACATTCACTGTATATGTTTTAACGCCAGCAGCTGTAGCATCACTAACAGTAGCAAGGCCTGTACCAGCTACCTTAACAGCATCTTGTGCTGCAGTTTGTGCTACGGCTTTAACAGCATTTTCAGAAACAGTTACTGTATATGTTTCATTTTTAGCAGTACCAGTAAGACCGGATACACTAGCCAAGTTGTTATCGCCAGCGGCTAATTTACCATTAGCTACAGAACCAGCTTCTACCTTTTCAATGGATAGAGCACCACCAGCAGCAGATAATACAGCGGCATCTAATTGGCCTTTGTTAACTGCAGCATCAGCGGATGTAGCATTAGCAACGCCTTTAATTTCCTTACCACCTGCATTAATGCCAGTATTCTTATCGAGAACAATACCACCAACAGTGACTTTATCGAAGGATACGTTCTTAGCAGTGCCAATAGTAATGGATCGACCTGTATTGGTAATAGCGATGTTATCGCCATTGATGAAGTTAACAGTGTCGCCACCAGCTACAGCAGTTGTACCAGCACCATTGGTTTCTACATTCCAAGAAGCAGCTGTTTTAGCAAGGTTCTTGATGTAGGTATCGCCAGCAGCAGACAAGTTGGACAAGTCTTTATCAGCAGATTTTTCTGCAGCCGTTACAGCAGCAGTTAACTTAGCAGTTGGAGCGATGGTTACATCATCACCACTAGCAGATGTTGTAATGAGTGCATTCGCACCTGTTTCACCTTTAATGTTGAACTTAATGCCACCAGTTGTACTTAATTTCTTAGCCGTTGTAGACCCAGATTCGCTACCTAACGAAACAGTATTATCTGTTGCACCTTTCAATGCATCATCCATTTGTTTCTTATTCACAGCAGCATCATCGGTAGTACCATTAGCAACATTCTTAATTTCTTTGTTACCAGCACTAATACCACTAGTCGTTACAGAAATTGGTGTGGCACCAGCACCAGCTGGGGTTACGGTTACACCTGTAGGCGCTGTCGTCGTTGTATTACCTGCTGCATCAGTTGTTGTTACACCGCCTTTAGATACAACAGTGGAATTACCAGCTGCATCAGCAATCGTAGAGGAACCACCAGTTACCGTTTGTGTATTGCCAGCAGCATCTGTGTATGTTGCAGATGTTAAACCAGTTAAGGCTTTTGCCATCTTAATGTTTAATGTACCAGATGTTGTGTCACCTACGACTGCGATGTTACCAGATGTAAGATCAGATGCTGTTGTACTTGCACCGCCTTTGATGTTAAGTTGTTCGCCATGTTTACGGCTAATAACGGTCGCATCATCACCAGCAAAGTTATGTTTAGCATCATCTAACGCTTGTTTTGTCTTATCGATGGCAGAATTTACAACAGATGCTACATTTTGTGTAGTGGCAACGCCATCTTTACCTTGCACCGTACCTTGTGAAGCACCAGCAGCACCAATTTTACCTGTTGTATCATCAATAACAAGTTTGCCTTCGTCTACATTGACTGTATATGTTTTAACACCAGCTGCTGTAGCATCGCTAACAGTAGCAAGGCCTGTACCAGCTACTTTCACAGCATCTTGGGCAAGTGTTTTAACTTTATCAGAACCAGTTGTAGACAGATTAGACAAGTCTTTGTCAGCAGATTTTTCAGCAGCGGTTACAGCGTTTTGTAATTTTGTGCTTGTACCAACGGTAATAGTATCGCCAGATACAGTAGTTGTAACAAGCGCATTTGCACCGCTTTCACCAACAACCTTGAGTTTGCCAGTTTTAATATTAAAGGAACCATCAGTTGTGCCATCATTGATTGTCAATGTGGAGGAAATACCAGCCAATGCATCGTCCATTTGTTTCTTGTTAACGGCTGCATCGTCGGTTGTGCCCTTTTTAACGCCTTTGATTTCTTGATTACCCGCGTTAATGCCACTAGTGGTAATAGAAATTGGTGTAGCACCAGTACCAGTCGGTGTGACTGTCACGCCAGCACCGTTGATAACCGTTTGGTTACCAGTAGCATCTGTGAAAGTACCACTTGTTAAGCCTGTAAGGTTTTTAGCCATTTTAAGGCTCAATGTGCTAGTTGCCTTATCCCCCACAACCGCGATGTTACCATCTGTTACATCAGCACCAGAAGTAACAGAACCTTTAATATTTACCGTTTTACCAAGTTTCAAGCCAACGGTATCACCTGAGTCACCAGCCATGTTAATTGGCATTTTTAGAATGGTTTCAGCTGTTTTGTACAATTGAGAACCATTGACTGCATCTGTAGAGGTAGCTGTAACGGCACCAGCTGCGACGTTCTTAATTTGACGTTCTACACCGGTGGCACCAACAGATACAATAGAACCATTATTAAGGCCTGTGTTACCAGCATAACCAGCAGCTTCGAAGGCAACACCATTAATGGTGGAATCGGTAGCCGCTGCATATTGATCAGCAGAGCTTGCATTACCAAGTACTACGGCACCATCTAGGCCTGTACCTACGGTTACGCCATTGCCCATCACCATAACATTAGAGGAATCTACAGTGTTACTATTACCTACAACATGTATTCCTGTTGTACCAGCTGTGCCGGCTAGATTTGTGTTACCCATGAACGTAGATTCAGAGGCTTTAATAGGATTTGTTGCCGTACCATTATCGTTACCGTGTACATGTGTACCGGTTGCTGTGGTATCGATGTATGATGGATCACCGATGGCACTAGATTTAGCTCCTTTTACTTCATTACCTGTACCGATAGAGATGGATTTATCTGCCAAGGCTCTTGCATAATGCCCAATTGCAATAGCATCATCTCCTTTAGCAAACGAATCATTACCTACTATAAGAGAATTATTTGCATGAAGATCTACTATACTTCTATTACCAATGATGTGATTACCTACTCCTAAATCACTAAGCGAAGTAGGCCAAATAGGTGTAGTATTAAAATAACCAAGTGTCGAACTATTGCCAATAATAACAGACTCATTACCGAAAATATTAGGATGATTACCGACACCAGCAAATTGACCATTATAACCAATAATAACTGATTTTTGCCCAACAACGCCACTTCCATTACCAATAGCTACATTATTTTCACTTTGAATACCATACAAATTTAATGTGGCAATATATTTGCCGATGCCAATATTAGAGTTGCCTTCTATCGTTACTCCACGACCAATACCTATCGAGCTGTCACCTGATATTTGGCCACCGGAAGCTAAACCAATAGAGAATTCACCATTTACAACAGTGCCTCCGGGGGGTAGAGCTCCAGATGTTGTAAAATCTGCACCACTCCCAATAGCAATGGAATTTTTCTTAGTGGCTTGTGTATAGCTACCTATAGCAACGGAAGAACCTTCACTGGTTCTACTTTGATAACCTAATGCAATACCCCATTTCGCGGTTGCGTTAGACATACGACCTATTGCGATTGAATTTTCACCACTTGCAGCTGCATTGACACCACCAGCAATAGCATAATTGCCTGTAGCCCCCGCCTTAGAACCAGAGTACCCATAGTTCGTAGTCGCATTACCTACTGCTTGTGTACCTGTACCATCATTGATATGCATATAGCTCGACATATTCTTAGACAATGTATCGGCTACGGCATATAATTGAGAGCCGTTGATTCCGTCAGTAGATGTAGCAGATACTTCACCGGCAGCGACGTTTTGGATACGACGTTCATAATCACCAGCACCGATTGTTACGGCACCAACGGATTGAGCACCAGCAAAGCCAGTGATTTCATCACCATTGATAGTAGCCTTGCTTACCTTACCGAACGCACCGCCTGTTGTGTTGTTGCTTACAACGATGTTGCCGGTGGAATCGTATTTTTTAGTATGGATGCTTTGTTCACCTGTCAAATGGCTTTCATCATCTACTAATGCGTCTGGGGTGAAAGCATAAGATTCATGACCGAGGTACACAGAATTACTAAGTGTACCTTCATAATACTGTTTATCTACGGCACCTAAAGTATAATATAATGTATGTTCAGCAGGAGTAATTACCTTACTTTTATCAGGGTTGGCTTTTGCATCATAAAGTTTATCATAACTACCAACCATAACAGTATTGCTTTGAGTTACTAAAGTATTATTACCAACCGCCACACTATTTTGCGAGGTTTTTGTAAAACCACTTGGTGAAACAACATTATAATAATTTTCGGCTCTACTAAAACCTACAACACCACCAATAGCAATATTGCCACTACCTTTTACACCGCCATTAATAGCTACAGAACTATCTGATTTAAACTGTGCTATTCCATTAGCTCGCCCTGCCATACCATTTATAGCAACAGTACCAGAACCATATACAGCGGAATTACTACCGATTGCTACACTAGAATTCCCTTTTAAAGATATACCAGTACCCAAAACACTAGAAGCACTGGAGTCATCAGCTATATAAGAGTTTTGACCTACTAACACAGCAGCTGTAGAATTATTACCAATAGATTTTGCACCAGTTGGATTTGATCCAATCACTACCACATTATCTGAAACACTGTTTGCTCCAGGCCCCATAACAATTGAATTCGTACCACTGGCTTTTGTATTCTTGCCTATAGCAATTGAATACATCCCCGTAGCCCCGCCTTTTTCATTGGCCTTACCAAGGTTGGTCGAAGCATTACCCGCACCTTGAGTTGATGTACCATCATTAACATGCATATACACATCAGGGCTAGCACCGGCAGTTACGGCTCTAACGGCTTCGTATAATTGGCTACCGTTGATAGCGTCTGTAGAAGTTGCGGAAATTACACCGGCAGCGACGTTTTTGATTTGGCGTCGACCATTGGCATTAGAACCAATCGACAGGATAGAGCCTTTTGGAAGCGCCACATTTGCTGCAAAACGATTTGCCTCTAACGTGACACCACCTACAGTTACATCTGATGCTTGAGTATAAGGCGTAGCGTCGCTATGATCACCTAATATAACAGCATTTTCCATATCATTATCAACAGAAATATTATTACCTAATATCATTACACGCCTAGCATTTACGATATTATTATTGCCTATGATATAAGAATCCTCGACAGTATGATAAAAATTGTTATTATAACCTAAAATACCGCTTTGGTCCGCCCGTTGTGGGCTACTAGAAGTATTATTTTTTGCACCTATAATTGTAGAGTAAGTACCTACCACTTGATTATTAGACCCAAATATAGAACTTTCTGAACCACTCCCGACCAAATTATTATAACCAACTGCTGTACTTTTTGAGGCAGTTCCAACTCTTGATGATACACCTATTACAGTTCCATAATTACCTTTTGATTCTACACTATCCCCCAAGGCTACACTATGTTCAGCATAGTTATTTACGCCATTACCAATAGCTAATGCATAATTTTCTGTAGTATTAACACCATACCCAACAGCTATTGAGTTTAACTTTGCGGTTTTTGCTTGTTTACCAATAGCTATACTAGTATTTCCATCTGCTACTGCCTCAGCACCAATACTAATAGAACCATCTGCTTGAGATTTTGCTTTATAACCTATCGCAACACCTCTAGTAGCATTAGAACCACTTGTTCCAGATGTATTTGTATCCGCTAATTCACCAATACTAACCCCATATCTGCTAGATGTTGCATTTGGTCCTATAGCAACTGAAGCAAGATATGCCCGAGCGCTATTCCCTATTGACACACCTTGATCCGTCTGACTACTGTTCCCCATCGCAACACCACCACTACCTGTTGCACTTGCATTATCACCAATAGCAGTAGAATTACTACCAGTGGCTGCGGCCCCAGTCCCATATACTGTATTCGCCGACGCCACTCCCCCGCACATAACCATAGCCACCATCACAGCTGCCATACTTTTACCAGCCAGTGAGGTAACTACAGATTTAACGCTAGATTTGCCGTCTCGTTTTGCAATTTCCGACACCACAACCCAAGCGTTTTTGGTTTTTGACCATATAACTTTGTATATATGATTCAGACCCATATCTATACACTCCTTTTGTCCCCATATTGGATGTACACACTCTATAGACATAATGCTACCAAATGCCCCCCCCCCGTCAACATTTTTATTCATCTTTTCTTCATTATTTACATAAGTTTGCAGATTAGTTTAATATTTAGATAACATATGATAAGTTTATCTTATATTTTAATATTTCATTAATTTCTATGTTCTGCAGGAATTTATTGGTTACTTATAAGTATTCTCAATCTACAATTCAAGCTTTCAAAAAAAATATCGCCATAGAGATAGAAACATGTCTATCATCTATGACGATATAGGTCATATCATTATTTAGTTATCATGAAAATGACAAGCAATATAGAGTTCTGCTAGTACATCTGGATTACCACACAGCCGCATATACTCTAGTATACGCCTCACGTAGCGCCGATGTTCCATCATAGCTGCATCTAGTTTTCTCCGCACATAGGTCGGTGGATGTAACAGCAAAATCGGTTCCGTGTGACCACCATGAATATAGCATTGCTGTTCTGTAGGCCCATGGGACACCATATAGGTAAAGGGTACCACAATATTAAAGTATCCATAAGCGCCATCCTTGCCTACAGGTTTCCTCGTTTTAAAGGGTATCCAAGTCATATTCACAGACAAGGTACGAGGCTGATTATACGATGCTCGTTGCCCCATCGTATTATGCAAGGCCCGTAAATCGACGGCTAAATATTTTGCTAGATCATAAAACAGGCGTAACATCGGACGATGTACTAACTCATCTGTGCCATCCGCGTAGTAACATTTGGTTACATTACCACCAGATTTATAGTCTGGAATCATACACCATAGATGGCGGACCATACAATCTTGTAGTACATATTCTCTCTCGTCGTCTACTACATAGGATGACACATTCGTATGCTCATCATACACTGTTTCCATACAATAGTCTCCTCTTAAATAATACGAACAAACTATATAAGGAATATTCCCACTCTATACATGAACGCGCATTCATTTCGCATTCATTGTATACCTATGTGCTTTTACCTGTAAATATGTAATTTTAAAATATATGCCCATATATTTATCATATTTTTTGATATATGAAGCATGCAACTATATGCAGCCACGTATACTATCTATATCATTTGATTATCTATTATCATCTCCTAACTCTATCTCTAATTTGAATATTACATTACATATCTATACATGTATTCACGTAATACATCCAAGATGCGTTTATGTCGTTGTTGTACCGATTGACGTGAACAATTTTGCTGTCTTGCAACATCCGACAAATTACAGCCTCGTTTATAAATATCTGTAATTAGCTGTTGTTGATCCACCTTTAATAAACGCAAAGCCCTTCGCAATAAATGATATTGTTGTGCTTGTTCCTCACGATGTACGGTCTGGTTAGCTACATCTATGGTATCTGGTATTTGATCCATCGCCAATTGCTCATCCCCATCCGCTGTATCTGGAATATGGAATTCATGATTCCACTGTTGTTTAATCCGTTTATAGTGATTGAGATGTTTAAAATGAATGGCCGATTTCACATATCCCGCAAAGGGTACTGTACCAGCTAGATTGTAGGTGTAAATCGATTCAATAAAGGTGAGCCAAAGCATAGCCTCTACATCATCCTCAACGGTGCGATTCACCAATAATCGCTCGTATTTTACGATGAGTGGGCGATAACGCCGACACAATTCCATCTTTGCCGCCGTGCTATCGATAGGTTCACTGGGCACGTCACAGATAGGTACTCTCGTTTGGCATACCTCTACCAGTGCTTCATCGCGAATCTGTTCAAATCGCGTTACATTTGTTACGTAGTATTGTTCAAAATCTTGTGCAGAATAGAATGTCATTGTAAATCCTTTCCTGCCCGGGCACAGTTGTACTATACCGCAGGAGGAAAGAATTGCAAAAACAGGAATAGGCTGGAAAATACAAACATAGGGCTGTTATGTTAGCGACTTTAACTTTCTTGCAAAAGATACATTTATACATAAAAAGATGCTAACGATAATCATTAGCATCTTTATATTATTTCCTAAATTTTCGTTATCTAGGACTCTATTAACTTATTAATCTCATCAATCCAATTTGTGTCAGGTTGCTCCAATTGTGCAAAAAACACATATAAATTAGTACTATTAATTAATGCTGCATCCATTCCCAATTGCTTTGCACCATTCATCATAGTTCTATAACTCTCTTTTGTAATATTAGAAACCAATTGTGTTCGCTGAGATTCTTTAGCTGAATAATCTTGGATACCTGTATATTTTTCAATATAAGTAGCACTACGCCGCTTTGATGGTGTCTGCAATCTAACAGAAGTATCCCAATGCAATAAAATGACTTGCATGGTACATGGGTTTGTAAACATTACCACATGTTGGCTTGCCAATTCACACGCATGGAGCGAGTTCACTTTCCAACAAATATCATTAAATTGTTCATGTGGTTTCTTTTCTGTATCACAAACAATAACAACTAAATCATAATTTCCTTTTTGATATACGTTTTGGTATATAGGATATAAATCTTCTTATTATCTTTCAGAGGCGGTAATAATGGAACCATATAAACCTCCTAGTATTTCGATTTAATGTCTAACAAGGAATCAAAAAATGATGGATCAGGTAAGGCCCCTAGTACACCTTTTTTATATTTATCAAGAAGATTGGTACTATCTCGAATACCAGTGTTAGCAGTTGTAAAATCAGCCAATGAATATAGATATACTTGTTCTTCATCCTTATGAACAAACCAGATTTGTTCTTTTCTAAATAGCCTTTTGCAATCCAACAAAGTTACATCATGAACTGTAAATATAAGCTGCGCCATATCATTTAACTCATTATTAAAAAGAGCTACGATAGCACGTGTTAAAGAAAAGTGTAAACTACTATCCAATTCATCAACAATTAAAGTTCTTCCTTTTTCTAAAGCTTCAATAATATAACTAGCTAAAGCAGCAATTTTTTTCGTTCCCGTAGAATCAAATACCATACTTGGTACTGGATGGCCTTTGTACACAGAAATTAACTTTAATTGATCTAACAATTGTTCCGGCAATGCTAAGGCACGTTCGTCCGCAATCGCTTTACCATTCTTTTTTAATTTTATATCCATATCGGCTTCAGCATATTTAAAATCATCTAAATATACATCAGCTTGTTTAATGAAATTAACAACTTTTTTCTGAATATTATTTTCATTCTTTAATAATTTGATAGTTTGATCAATGGGAATATTATTCATATTAATAATATCTATTGAACTAGCAAATTCAGTAATAATTTGTTTAATCTCTGCCAATTTACTAAACTTAGATGTATCGATAGCATGACACAATAAGGCTTTATTTGCAACCACTTCCATCAAAGGTTCTACATTAGGATCGATACATTTAAATTCCTGTTTTTTTATATCCTTTAAAATTAATGTATCTGACTTCTCATTACCATATTCATCATAAAATTTGTGTACGAAATGTTCATATATGATTTCTTCTGATTGAGTATCATACGTTATAGTATAATCATACTTTTTCTTATCATATAAAAAAGCAATACCTAATTTACAAATAGGATTATGTGTAAATAAATTAGGTAATAAATGAGGCTCATTATTTAATAAAATATCAATAATACTGGCTATACCTTTAATTAAACAAGTCTTTCCCGTATTATTAGGCCCATATATAGCGGTGCTTTTTACAATATTATGTCCATTTTCTTGATGTACATTTGATATAAACTTTTTAGTACGCATATCTGCATTCGCAGAAAACACAACAGTTTTATTAAATGCTAATACATTATTTAATCTCACTTCCATTAACATATTAACACCTCCTCACAAGTATTATATTACGAAGTTACATTTTATGCTAAATATCAGCATAAAAAAATAGCTAGCAAATAATATAGACAACGAAGACACAATTCCATCTTAGCCGCCGTGCTATCTATTAGCTCACTTGGCACATCACAGATAGATACTCTCGTTTGGCATACCTCTACCAGTGCTTCATCACGAATCTGTTCAAAACGCGTTACATTTGTTACGT
>NZ_JAPX01000038.1:0-31539 GCF_000524355.1 Veillonella sp. ICM51a | reverse complement strand
GGTGAAACAATTTCAGGTAAAACAGTCAAACTAGTGGCTTCCAATGATGTATCTTTACAAGCGGCAACAAATACAAGTGAAACGCTTGAAAACGCCAAAAGTAAAGGCTGGTCTGTTGGGGCTAATATAAGTGTTGCTGGTGGCGGTATACTTGGATTTGATGCAAGTGCTAATGCTGCAAAACAAAAGGGTAATACAAAGGTAACAACACATACTGGTACTACTGTTGTAGGTTCGGATGCTGTTACTATTACATCAGGAAAGGATACCCATATCAGTGGTTCCAAGGTAATTGGTAAATCTGTAACAGCAAACGTAGGTGGCAATCTTTCTATTGAAAGCTTACAAGATACAAAGACATATGTAGGTGAAAGCTCTAATAAAGGGTTTAGTGTATCTACAAATGCGGGTTCTCTAAGTAATGTATCTATGAGTTCAAGCAAAGGTAAAATGAAAAGTGATTATGCGAGTGTTACTGATCAAGCTGGTATTTATGCAGGTGACGGTGGATTTGCAATTAACACGGCTGAAACAACATCATTAACAGGAGCTGTTATAGATAGTACAGCAAACTCTAATAAAAATAAACTTTCTACTGGATCATTAGTTGTTAAAGATATTGAAAATACGGCAGAATATACATCTCGTAATGTAGGTATGAGCTATAATCACGTTGGTAATTTTAAGAACCTTAGTAAAGCAGGGCAAGATGCCGTGTGGAATACATTAGGGAAATTACCTAATCTGTTGCCAGATTCTAGCAAATCGGCTTCTTCTACTACAACATCTGCTATTTCAAATGGTACAATAGAAGTACGAGACGCTAACTTTAATATGCAAACACTGTCCCGAGATACAAAAGATAGCTTGAATAAGCTTGATGAAATCTTTGATAAAAAGAAAATTGAAGAACGTCAAGAATTATCTAAACTATTTGCAAAAGAAGCCTTTGGCCAATTACATAATTGGAATCCAACCTCTAAAGAAGGTAAAGCTGCAAAAGCGATAGCCCATGGTGTAGTCGCTGAAGTATCTGCTCGTATGGCAGGAAATAAACCTGGTAGTGGTTTTTATACTGGTGCTACCAATGAAGCATTAATTGGAGAAATTCAAAAAATTGCAAAAGAAAAACCTGATGTAGCTCAAACATTAAGTGCTTTGCTAGGTGCTGCTGTAAATGGTAGCTTAGGTTATTCCTCTGTAACAGGTGCAGCTGAAGCACAATATGGGACTAAGTGGAACAATGGTGGTGCTGTTGCTATAGTAACAAGGGCTCTTCTAGGAAGCAGTGCTGTTGGTTTAACCAATAGTATGAATCAGGTTAGCAGTATAAACAATCTTATACGTAATGCAAGTTGGATTTTAACTATTCCAAGTCCGAGCGTAGTTTCTGTAGATAATTATTCTTATGATGCAAGGCAAGGAAAAAATGAGCTGCTAATTGGTGTATGGCAGGATAATGCAACTAGTGATGCTTCTGTAGTTATACAAGATACCCCAGTATTAGAACAAAGAAGACCCATTGTTGTTGAGGGGCAACAGTATGAATGGGATTTTGCTAAACAATCTTATTATCCGGTTGAGATATATCATTTAAATGGTCAAGTATATAAAAATAATGGTAGTAGAGATATATTAAGTCGTCATTATTTAGATGGTCTCGGTGGAGCACCTAACAGGTATATAGGGTCTGTATATGGTAAGGATGGAACGAATAACTGGGTTATTGAACCGTCGGATTCCCTTTCAAGTAAAGCGGTGCAAGTAAAAAATACGATTACTGGTGAGATTGGTGAAATGTCGTATTCTTACGGTGATATGTATTTGGTTGATCACCCTGAGAGTAGTATTGTTTTGAATCCTAATACTTTACAGTTTATAGTTGCTCAAACTTTACAACCAGTGAGCAAACCATTTGTTTTGGCCTATAGGAATCGTATTTCTAGTATTACACCTGTAAACGTCTCTAATATTGGAAATGAAGGTTGGGTAGATGATTTTACTTTTAATCCTGAATTTTCAAAACCTGAGATACTATCTTCTCCATTAGAGGAGTCTGCTCAGCCTATGGTACTTAAAAGTCCTACTAATGAGAATGCAGAAGTACAAATACTTTCTAGTCCGTTGGGACAAGAACTAAATACAAGCAAGTTGGGTGGATTTGATTTAATTCGACCTAAATTATCCGATTATATATATACTGCATACTCTAAGGAACATCCAGTTTGGGGAGTGAGAGTTCCGCAAGATTCTGAAACAATCCTATCAGATAGAAGTTTATTCGATAGAACGGGTAAGCGCTATGGGGATCATGCTCAAATTTATAGACATAGAGTAACAAAACATTACTATTATAGAGATACTTTTCATGAAGGTGTAGATGCCCATTTAGAAGTATTTGATAAAAATGGAAATCATTTAGGCGAAGCAGATCCTATAACTGGAGTGATGAGGGAGAAATCTAAAGACCCTAAGAAAAAACTTAGAAAGGATTTAAGACAATGATTATGAAACCTATTAAGTCTTTATATAGTAGTTATAACCAAAATGATATATATATGTTAGAACGAATAGGACCATATAGCATAATAAATGATAACCATCAAGGGCTTATTGTGTTGGATTCCTCATGGAATGAAGTGAAAAGAATTAAGGTAAATGAAAATCTGTTTTATCCTGAAGCTAGATATATAGATTACGTTAATAATAGGATGCTTTTTAAGTTGGAAGCATTTTTGTGTTTAGTTGACATTGAAAGTAGTGGGGTTAAACTAATAGAGCTTCCTGATGATCTTCAAGATATATATTTCTCAAACTTACATTGTTTCTGTAAAGATCATATTATGATAGATACGAGTAAGAATGTAGTATCTTTGGATTTGATTGACTTTAAAATTACAGTGCTAGAACTTGCTTCTGTTGATGAATATCCATTTAATGAGTATCAAAATAGATATAATGGAATAGTTATGTATTTTAGAAAGAATAAATTAATCTGTCATGACTCTGGGAATATAATAATTATAGATGGTACAAGCGTTATTGAAATTCCAGATGTAGTTTCTATTAAATACTATCAACTAATAGCATCTAATACATATTTGTTAGCGATTGGTGAAAATCAGCTACAGCTTATCAACTTAGAAAATGCTAGTGAAAGTAAATTTATTTCTTTTGCATCTCCCTGCTATTGTGTTGGTGCAGATATATTTGAGGAACAGGACAAAATCCATATATCTCTTTTATTAAATAATGATTGGGAAGAGTTTGTGCGTGTGGAAGAATATGCTTTTACCTTTGATGAATTGCAAACAAATGTAATGCTGTAGGTCATTCTTTATATGCTATAATTAAGTATTACATGAATTATTTAATATATCTTAATTATAGAAGTTATAGCGTTTATAGAAAGAGGTTCCTTATGGCATCCGGCAGATCTGAAAAAGAGTTACAAGGGGTAACGATGTTAGGTCACAAGACCGATTACCCTACTGATTATGCACCACAGGTGTTAGAGGCGTTTGATAACAAACACCCTGATAATGATTATTTCGTTAAGTTTAATTGTCCTGAGTTCACTAGCTTGTGTCCTATGACAGGGCAACCAGACTTTGCCACAATCTATATTTCTTATGTACCAGATAAGAAAATGGTAGAATCCAAGTCTTTAAAATTGTACTTATTTAGCTTCCGTAACCATGGGGACTTTCACGAGGACTGCATTAATATCATTATGAAAGACCTCATCAAGTTGATGGACCCTAAGTACATCGAAGTATGGGGCAAGTTTACGCCGCGCGGTGGTTTGTCCATCGATCCATATGCAAATTACGGCAAGCCTGGTACAGACTGGGAAAAGACGGCAAAAGAGCGCCTTCATTTCCACGATATGCAGCCTGAACGCGTAGCGTACCGTTAAGATGAATTACGAATTTATAGCGGTCATCTCAGCATTCATATTTTGCTTTGTATTCGGCTTATTATTATCATTGCATCCCACAGCGCTCGTTGTTGGTAATCATAGTTCCCTACATACATACAGCCGATGGACACGGTGGAGTGCTTACGTAGCGTTGATACTATTAGTATTGCGCATCGACATTACTGTAACAGACAGTATGGTGCCGTCTAGCTGGATGTTTAGTGAATGGTTTCAGCTTGTCACCATTATTATATTTGCTCTCGTCCTACTACAAACCCTGGGGTTCGTAGATGTTACACATGGGGAACGAAATGTACAGTTTCACTATTGGCAAGTTGAGCAAGGTTACAGTTCGAACTCTTGGATGGAACGATATTTACAACAGCATTCTGGTCAAGTAGCAGGGGCATTGGTAAATTATTGTTATGTCTTATGGATGACATGGCGTTCTATGTGGCCTGCCATATTGATGTTATTTTGGTATAAACTATGGGCTGTTGAAGTGAATGGCTTGCTTTCACCAATTATATCTAGAAAAGAGCATATGCCAGATGTGGTTTCTTATTTGATAGTAGATCCACATATTTTAACGTATACCTTGGCTGGTTTCTTATGGGGTCATATTGTATTGCATGAACGAAAGAACATCATCCTATATGGCAATAGTAGGGCGTTCCAGTTTGTGCTCTCTAGGCTTATAGTTATCGTGGGTAGTCTTTTATGGATAGGAATTGCCGTTGCCATTGTGACTGTGCCTGTTACGTGGGATTCGGTAATTAACACACTTAGTAAGATACGATAAACTCAGTTATTTCCTATAAACTGCGGACTTTAAAGACCCTCAAAATTCTTGACAGATATATTCCTAGGTGTTAGAGTAGGAATATATTTATAGAGTGTACAAATGATTATACCCAGTGTATAGTTTGGTTATCGTTAAAACCGTGACTTACGCCCTTGGGAGTATCCAAGGGCGTTATATTTTTGATAGACACACTGTTCGTGTAATGAATGTAGATATGGAGTACTTATGATGCAAGGTTTGCGCGAATTATGGGGCAAAATTCAATACAATATTAAACGCGTCATGGATTCTGACCCGGCTGCCACAAATGTGTGGATGGTTATATGGACGTATCCTCATATTACGGCCTTGTTTTGGCATTTCTTTGCGCATCGCCTCTATAAGGCAGGGTGGCCTACATTGGCACGCCGTATAGCACTTCATTCTCGTCATGTAACAGGCATTGAGATTCATCCCGGTGCTACCATAGGTCGCGGCTTATTTATTGACCATGGTATGGGCGTTGTTATCGGTGAAACGGCCATCGTCGGAGATAATGTAACATTGTTCCACCAAGTAACATTGGGCGGTATGTCCTCTAAGAAAACAAAACGCCATCCCACCATTGAAGATGATGTACTCATTGGTACAGGTACAAAAATTTTAGGGGATATTACGATTGGAGCTCGTACTAAAATCGGTTGTAATCTAGTTATAAAACACGATATTCCGAAAGATATGGTTATCTTTGAAACAGATCCAGAAAATATGTATGTTCGGAAGCCTAGACGAAAGAATAAAAATGGCGCATCTAATGATAGCCCATATCCTGAAAACTACATAGAATACTATATATAATATAGATTGGTTTAGACCTCTTGCTGTTAGATGCATATCTGATGGTAAGAGGTTTTTTGTTTCATAAAAATTTCATTGAAAAAAATCGATAAAGTTATTGACAAGGAAAATCATTATTGTTAATATAATTATGTAATCAATATTGATTACAAATTACAGAAATAAATAACAGGCATAAAAGCCGACTGGATTTATCCTGATGTTAGGATAAATTGTAATTGAGAATTAAATGAAAAAGGAGTAATTATTATGAAAAACGTACAACAAGTTAATCAATATTTAGCAGATCTTTCTGTATGGAATGTAAAATTACACAACCTTCATTTCAATGTAACTGGTCCACAATTCAAATCTATCCATGAATACTTGGAATCCATTTATGATGAAGCATTTGAATACTTTGATGCAGTAGCTGAACATGTAAAAATGCAAGGTGAATTCCCATTGGTAAATTCTGTTGAATATGCTAAATTGGCAAAAATCGGTGAACTAGGTCAAGAAAATATTCCTCAACATAAAGTTATCGAAATTTTACTTCATGACTTCAAATATATGAAAGATCAAGCTGCTGCTATTCGTGAAGCAGCTGGTGAAGAAGATAATTTCTTGCTTTCCAACATGATGGAAGACCATATTGAATATTATGTAAAACAAATTTGGTTCATTGAATCTATGTTGAAATAATTCAATTGACAACGCCTTATTGGGTATGATATGATTACCCAGTAAAGCATGGAGGATTACTCAAGAGGCTGAAGAGGACGGTTTGCTAAATCGTTAGGGCGGGTTACCGTCGCTAGGGTTCGAATCCCTAATCCTCCGCCATGCTGAGACCTCACATCGTCTGATGTGAGGTCTTTTTTATTAACCATACAGTGTAAGGAATGGGGATAGAGTTGACGTATTCATATCTGATTGCTTATAATGAATTGTATAAAATTTAATTTAAGGAGACTTTTATGAATACACAATATACACGTCATTTGTCGATGATTCGTCGCGCCCTTAGTATTGGGACCCTTTGCTTCGTGGCATTCTTCGGTGTGGCTCATGCGGAAGACTTTGCAATTCCTAGTGCCCGTCCTGTGGTAGATGGTATGAGTACTGATGATGTAAAAGTCGTATCTGCTGCACATCCTGGTAGCGCTAGCCTTATTACACCAAATGATTGGACATACAAAGCGTTAAAGACGCTGGTAAAACATGGGGCCATTACAGATACACACGGATTTACATTCGATGATAGCACTAGCTATACAAAGGATGAGTTGATGCCGTTACTTGATGAAGTTGTGGAAAAACGGGAACAAATGAACGACAATGATCGTCAATTTGCGTTGCGTATCTACCAAGAAAACATGCGTGATGTCATGGATTATCGCATTGAACGAGACAAGAAAATCACCGAAGAACGCCGTCAAAAATTAGATAAAAAACGAGTTGAGAAATCTGGTAAAGATGTTAAGGTATCCGAAAAACAACAGGAATCTCTCGATGCGGCCACTGATGAAGTAGCAAAACCTAAAGAACGGGCCTTAACAGATGAACAAATTAAGGAAAAAATGAAGAAATTCAAAATTGATGACTCTCGTGTAAAGACTAACGGTGATGTTCGTATTCGCTATACAGGTTCCAAGAATGGAAAATCTAAAGCAGATGCGCGTGTACAAACAGAAATGACGTTCACTCTATAATCCCTGTAAGGGAACAACATGACTAATTTTTTTAAAAATAAGTTGTTTACCGTCCATCAGAATGGCAAACAACATGTTAGTGAAGTATTTAAGTATATCGGACCCGGTATTATTGTAACCGTCGGATTTATCGATCCTGGCAACTGGGCTGCCAACTTAGCAGCAGGTGCTAGTTATGGGTATGAATTGCTATGGGTTGTAACACTATCTACGCTTATGCTTATCTTATTGCAGCATAATGTGGCCCATTTGGGGATTGTGCGGGGGCAATGCCTAGCAGAATGTGCTTATGAATTCTTACCGAAATGGTTATCTCGTACGGTGCTTAGTACGGCAGGGATTGCGGCCGTAGCAACGGCGCTGGCGGAGTTTATTGGTGCTGCTATTGCATTAAAGATGCTCTTTGGTATCCCTCTCGTTATCGGTAGCGTGTTGACGGCTATCGTATGTACAATTATGCTCATTACAAACTCCTATAGTAAATTAGAACGTATCATAGCCGGGTTTGTATCCCTTATCGCATTGGCCTACCTTGTGGAGGTCAATATGGTCGATATCAATTGGGCTGCAGCGGGTATTGGCTGGGTCAATCCGAGCATACCTAATGAATCGATGCTCGTTATCTTGAGCATTTTAGGGGCCGTCGTTATGCCTCATAATTTGTTTTTGCACTCCGAGGTCATCCAAAGTCGTCAGTTTAATCGACAAGATAAGGAGATAATGCATCGCCAGTTGCGATATGAATTCGTAGATACATTATTATCTATGGGCATTGGTTGGATGATTAACTCCGCAATGATTCTATTGGCAGCGGCCGTATTTTTTAGTCATGGCATTGCTGTTACCGAATTAGAACAAGCTGAGGAATTATTGAGACCTTTAATTGGACCTGCTGCAGGTACTATCTTTGCATTAGCCTTGCTGTTTGCAGGTATTGCATCATCGGCGACAGCCGGTATGGCTGGGGCGAGCATATTTGCCGGCATGTTTGGCGAGTCCTATGATATGAAGGACTTTCATAGTCGTTTAGGATTGGGGTTAACATATATTCCTGCACTATTATTGATCCTGTTTATTACGGATTCCTTTCAAGCCTTGCTCGTTTCACAAATGTTCTTGAGTTTACAGTTGCCGATTACCATATTCTTACAACTATATATGACGAGTAGTCGTCGTGTTATGGGTGCTTATACGAACCGCCGATTTACGGGGATTATTCTTTGGGGCATTGGTATTATCGTAACATTGATGAATATTTACTTATTAGTTATAGGCTAATATATACCGCTTGTTTTTGTGAAAGCTTTCACAGAAATAGGCGGTATTTTATTTTGTTTAGAACCAGAACCAAATAGATTTATGAAATGTAGTTGTAGTAACGTATAAGCCTGTGAAATATGGTACAATAAAGAATGGAATTTAATTTGCTACTATAGCAGTTTATATATGTTTTTGGGAGGATTTCATGGCAACAGAAAAAGATATGAATGAATTAAATGCACCATTACAATCTGATTATAAAGAGGTTGTTCGCGACATTGCAGAAGAATTATTAGCGCGTCTTAACATTGAAGAGGATGGCGCTATTATCGATATGTTCCAAACAGGCTCCTTAGATCCTTGGCAATTATTTGTGTTCTTCTCCGCATTAGAACATGCACTTATGGAGTTTAGAACAGACAAACGCAAGAAAACCGTTATCGTTCATGCTCAACCAGAGGCTCTTGTAGGCACAGGACCTGTTGTAACACCGGTATCCACAATGCTTGAGCATATTTTAATGTCTCGCGTAAATGATATGAGCGAAGGTCGTTTAGAAACAGGTTTGCTTACCGTGTCTGGTGAAAGCATCGATTACGAAGGGGTTAATCTTAAGGGACGCCATGTAGTTATCATTTGTGATATCCACGATAATGAATCTCCTTATTTGGCAGAATGCATTAAATTGTGTAAAGAAATGAAAGCTAGTCACGTTGTGGCAGTGCCTCTCATGTTGTGGAATCCAGATCTTATTGACAATTTGACAGAGGAAAGTATCAAGGCGGAATTGTCCCATGAAAATCGTCCTCTCTCCTAGTAAGACAAAAACAATTTCCCATACTGCAGCAGTAATCCGTGATGGTCAATTTCAGCTCCTTATTACGCAAAAGATTGTAAAACATGTACAATCTCTCGATGTAGCAGCACTTGGTAAGGCCCTAAAACTAAAAGGTGATAAGGCACAATCTGTTTTCGATTTTTATGAAGAGTTTGAGTCTCATCCTGTAGGTTTTGCTTGTGAAAGCTACGATGGCATTGCTTTTAAATATTTAGATTGGACAGGACTATCTGATGAGGCTAAGGCTTTTGGTGAAACTCATCTTGCTATTATGTCTGCATTATATGGCGTTGTAGAGCCTACGATGGGCGTCAGAGACTATCGATTAGATATGGTCGATAAGGTAGGGCTTAATTTATATGAAATCTGGCGTGAAGCGGTGGATGCATACTTTCACAAGGAGGATTGGATCCTAAACTTAGCGTCTAAAGAATATGCAAAAATGGTGAACCATCCAAAGGTGGTAACCGTTGAATTTTGGGAATTACGAGGCGATACATATAAACAGATGAGTACGTCCTCCAAAATGAGTCGTGGTATGATGGCGCATGCATGTTTAACGAACCAAGTGAAGCATGTGCGAGATTTACCACGCGAAATTAATGGATTTATCTGCGTTACTGATATTGAATCTATTACCATACCAAGCGAATCGATGACGATTCGTTATGAAAGGAAGTGATGATTTGCAAGTGCAAGATATTCTCACAAAAGACCTCGTCGGCGATGAATGGCTGACAGAGGATGAGCTAAGATTTCTCATGTCTGTAACTGATGAAGAACAGTTGCAGCTAATATATAAAAAGGCGTACGAAGTGAAGGCAAAATATGTACAACCTGTAGCGTATTATCGTGGCCTCATCGAATTCTCGAACCGATGCATTAAAAACTGTAATTACTGCGGTATTCGCCGCGAAAATGATAAGACGGAACGCTTTGATATGAATCGTGAAGATATCATCAAGATGGCGCAGTGGGCGTATGACCATGAATATGGTTCTATTACGCTTCAATCTGGAGAACGTTGTGATGATGTATTTGTCGATTATGTAGTCGATCTTATCCGCGACATCAAAGCCATCGGCGATGGTTCCCTTGGTATTACGATGTGCGTAGGGGAGCAAAGTGAAGAGGCGTACCGCCGCATGCGTGAGGCGGGTGCTAGCCGTTACCTATTGCGCATTGAAACGACGAATAAAGAGCTATATCACAAAATTCATCCTCGCGATGAACTACATTCCTTTGAAACTCGAGTTGAATGTCTACGCCGTTTGCGTCGTGTAGGATTTCAAGTGGGTACAGGCGTTATGATTGGTCTGCCTGGGCAAACAGAGGAAGACCTTGTGAACGATATCTTGTTCTACCGTGATATGGATATCGATATGATTGGCATGGGTCCCTATGTGGTGCATCATGATACGCCATTAGGCCAAGAGGCATTAGCAATGGGCATTGATGATGAGGCTGGTAAATTGCGCCGTATTCAACTAGGGCTCAAGATGATTGCCTTAACGCGTCTATTCTTGAAAGACGTAAATATTGCAGCTACTACAGCGTTACAAGCATTAGATCCACTAGGTCGTGAAAAGGGGCTCGCTGCAGGTGCCAATATTTTGATGCCTATCATTACAATCCCAGAACATCGTGCCAAATATTTGTTATATGATAATAAACCATGCGTGGATGATAATGCAGATAAATGTAAAGATTGCTTGACGCGTCGCGTTATGTCCATTGGTGATACTGTTGGATGGAAGAAAAATGGGGATTCCAAGCATTACGGTAAGCGAACTGGGTCGTTTTAAACACATTGATATAGATTATTGATTAAATTGTTTATAATTTTTATATTTATGTAGAAATATAAATAAAACCCAGATATAATAAGAACATAGTTTATTTTGTTTTATTATATGAGGTGATTTTATGGAAACAAAATGGTATTCTGACTTTTGGAATCTATTGACTCAACCATTCAAGGGTGGTATCGATCAAGTCGTACAGTATGGTACATTGAAAAAGGGCTTCTTAGGGACAGCGCTCTTATGGGCGATTCCTTACATTTTACTAGGTTTGTTTGGGGCCTTGTTGTTCCCATTGCTTCCTAGAAACGAATTTTCTGCTATGGGCATGCTCCTTGGGGCTGGCGTAGGCTTCTTCTTTATTCTAGCCTATATTGCTAGTATCATTTGGTCCTTTGTCATGGTGGCTGTTGGGTCCTATGTATTTAACTGGGTGGCTGTAAAAATGGGCGGTACTGACGATGTACAGTCTGTTATGAAGGTCCAATGGTATCTACAAGGTTATGAAGTATTATTATGTACTTGTGTGTATACAATTGTTTTTATTCTCATGGCTATCTTCGGTGGCCTATTTGGTAGCTCTACATTATCCAAGCTTATTTCTAATTTAGGCTCTTTAGTAATTTTTGTCTTATCCGTGTGGGTAGGCCTTGAATTGATGGCAAGACAAACTACGTTGACTAAGATGCAAGTATTCATTGCCGGTATCGTAACATTTGTTATCTTCGTCATTATTTCGCTTATTTTCATGGCTCTTTTTGGTGGCTGTGCAGCCTTGGTAGGCCGATAATTTCATTATTATAAAAAATCCTCTTTTTTCGATAAATATTTTTTCGGAAAAAGAGGATTTTTATAGTATTACGTCGAAATCATATATCAAGAACTCAAAGTTTCACATAAGGAGGCGATTCCGATGAAAGAATATAGTAGTGATCAGATTCGTAATGTAGCTGTGGTGTCCCACGATGGGGCGGGGAAAACGGCTTTAGTAGAATCCTTGTTATTAACCTCTGGTGCTGTTGATTTTGTTGGCCGTGGTCAAGATAATAAACATATTATGGACTTTGAGCCAGAAGAGATTAAACGGAATGTAACGATTCAATTGGGTATGGCCCCTTGTGAATGGCATGACCATAAGGTTAACTTTATTGATACACCGGGTTACAATGAATTCCATGGCGAAGTTCGTGCCGCATTGCGTGCTTGTGATGGCATGTTAATGGTATTATCTGCAACGACTGGCGTTGAAACAGATACGGTGCGCGCGTGGGATTATGCTGTTGAATTACAAATGCCACGTATGGCATTTATCAATAAAATGGACGTTGATGGTGCTGATTTCTTCGGTACTATTGAACGTATGCGTGAACTATTTGGCAAGGCAATTATGCCACTCCAAATTCCAATTGGCGAAGGTGCCAATTTTGAAGGCGTTATAGACGTAGCCAAAATGACTGCGTTTACTTACAAAGACGGCCAACCAACAGAGATTGCTGTACCGGCTCATCTTATCGAAAAGGCCCAAGAAATACGGGAAATGACCGTAGAGGCCGCGGCTGAAGGTAGCGATGAATTGTTGGAAAAATATTTAGAAGGCGAAGAACTTTCATTAGAAGAAATTCGTCAAGGTCTACGCGAAGGGATGATTACAGGCCGTGTGTGTCCAATCATGTGTGGCAGCGCCACATCCCGTATTGGCTTAGATCAAGTCTTAGACAGAATGATTCGGTATATGCCAGATGCAGCAAAAAAAGTGATGACTGCTGAATCAGCAGACACTGGTGAACCAGTTGTGGTGCATGTGGATAAACCCCTAACCGCATTCGTGTTTAAAACCTTGCTTGACCCATTCGCAGGCAAACAAAGCTTTGTACGCATCTTCTCTGGTGAACTCAAAGAAGGTGATAAGCTGTTCAATGTTAATCAAGGAACTGAGGAAAAATGGAATAAGATGGTTACCCTTATCGGGAAGCAACAAATTCCAGTGACTGCCGCAAAAGCTGGCGATATCGTAGTGATACCGAAATTAGCTAATGCAAAAACAGGCGATACCTTAACAGCTCCTGATTTTAAGGTGAAGTACGATGCGATTCGTTTCCCTCAACCTTTATATACCGTAGCTATGGAAGCTGTGAAAAAAGGTGAAGAGGAAAAATTAGCTAGTGCTGTGTTAAAAGTAGCCGAAGAAGATCCAACTTGTGTAGTTGTGAAAAATCCGGAAGCTCGCCAATTGCAAATTGACTGCATGGGCGAAGTGCACTTAGAACATATCCTTAACAAGATGGACCGTAAATACGGCGTACAAGCGAAACTTGTAACACCATATATTCCATACCGTGAAACAATTAAAGGATCTGCAGAAACAGAATCGAAATATAAAAAACAAAGTGGCGGTCATGGTCAGTATGGACATGTTAAAATTCAAGTTGATCCATTATATGATGGTCAAGAATTTGCCTTTGTAGACAAGATTTTTGGTGGTGCTGTACCAAGACAATATATACCAGCAGTGGAAAAGGGTGCCAAAGAAACCCTAGATAAAGGCTTAATTGCGGGATATCCTATGATTGGCGTGCAAGTGACACTCTTGGATGGATCTTACCATAGTGTAGACTCCTCAGAGTTAGCATTTAAAGTAGCTACGTCACAGGCTATCAAGGATGTAATTCCAAAGGCGAAACCAGTCCTATTAGAACCAATCTATGAAGTTAACGTGTTTGCACCAGATGCTTTCATGGGTGACATCATGGGCGATTTAAATAGTCGTCGAGGTCGTGTATTAGGCATGGAACAAAGTGAAAGAACTGGTATATCTGTTGTTAAAGCACAAGTACCGTTGGCAGAAATGTCAGATTATGTTACTGTTTTGCGCTCTATGACACAAGGACAAGGCGTATTTAATCGTCAGTTCTATAGTTATGAAGAGGTTCCTCATAAGCAAGCCGATGAGATTATCGCTGCTTTTAAGGAAAAAGAGTAATATAAAATTGTCCACGTAGTTAATTCTAATATGAATTAACATGTAAGTAACAACTGCATATACAATTTCATAGACAACTTCATATGTATAACAGTCTTGACGTAAGTCATAAAACTGAATAGTATTTTACAAACCCTCCATATATGTAGCGTATGGAGGGTTTATATTTATGTAATCCTATGTGGAAGCTAAGCTTTTTATGTGCTACGATAAGAGTATAAAGATCATATTGATATTGTATTTGAATATAGTATGTCTATACAGTATGGTTCTTACAGAAAGGATATAGTTATGTTTTTCTCCAGTATACATGCAGATTATACAAAAATGGGCTACCCAGCAGCCATTGTTCGAGCCCTTGATTTCTTAAAAAACACTGATTTACAAGAATTGCCAGGAGGTCGTCATGCTATCGAAGGCGATATGATGTATGCCAATGTAGATGATGTAGAAACAAAATTATTTGAAACTACAAAACCAGAATCTCATAAAAATTATATAGATATACAGTTTATGGTGAAGGGTCAAGAGAATATGGGCTTTTTTGTGGACCATGGCCGAGTAAAGCCTATCGAATCCTATCCTGAACGAGACTGCTATTTTTATCCTAATGAATCTGTCGATGAAGGTCACATCCACTGTCCAGAAGGGTATTATACGGTATTTTTCCCATCGGATATTCATCGTCCTCTTTTAGCGGTTGACGATAAGCCTATAAAAATTCGTAAGGTTGTTGTAAAGGTGCACGTGTCTCTATTAGGTGAGTAACATGATGAAACGATATGAAATTATCGGTATTATATTAACATTATTAGGCGCCACCTTGTGGGGCGTGTCAGGCACATCCGTTCAATTCGTAGGTAATTTCCGCAATATGAACCTAGAATGGCTCTTGACGATGCGTCTTATTACGGCCGGCCTTTTAACCGTTCTATATGGATGGATTCGTCAAGGCAATACGATTTTTAATGTATTCCGTAATTGGCGAGATACATTAGGACTCGTCATATTCGGCGTATTTGGTATGGCCCTGTGCCAATATACCTATTTCCGTTCCATCGTCATCGCCGGTGCGGGCATTGCGACGGTGCTGCAATATTTGGCGCCGTCTATGATTATCATTTATTTGCTGATGCGTTATGGCAAACGGCCTTCTACAGGAGAAATCATTTCAGTTATCCTTGCTTTAGTAGGTACTATTTGCTTGATGGGAAATAATGGTTTTTCTTTTGAAAGCTTCCGCAGTGATGTATTATTCTGGGGCTTATTATCTGCCGTTGGCGTAGCCGTATATAGTGTTTCCCCAGTACGATTATTAGCTACCTATGGGACAATTCCTATTGTAGGCTTTGGTATGCTCCTCAGTGGTCTCGTGGCAGCGGTCCTTTTCCAGCAACCTCATTCGTATGCGACGTGGGATGTATGGACTGTGGTAGGCTGTTTTAATGTAGTCTTTCTTGGCACCATCGTGTCCTTTAATGCGTACCTTGAAGGGGTTAAACGCATTGGTGCTGTCTCAGGATCTATTTTGTCATCGATTGAGCCGATTTCGGCAGCTTTCTTTGGATGGGCTTTGTTAGGTAATCAATTTAACTGGGTTGGTATCTTAGGGATGGCCATGATTATTGCTACAGTTATCATCATTGCCTTAGAAAAACGAGGTCAATCATCTTAATGATAAACTCTTTGTAATAGTAATCAATCCTTATGCGGAGGTTGTATGGAAGAAAAACAGTGGATAGGCATGGGCCTTGCCATTATGGGGGCACTATTTTGGGGGCTTTCAGGTACATCGGTGCAATTCCTCGAAAATGCAAAGCATTTAAATGTAGAGTGGCTGTTAGAAGTGCGGTTACTTTTAGCAGGTTTATTAACAATTCTACTCTCCTATATACAGGATGGGATACGAATTTTTGATATATTTAAAAATCCAAAAGACTTTGGTAAACTCCTCATATTCGGTTTATTGGGCATTGCGTTAGCACAGTACTCGTACTTTAAAGCTATCGCTATTTCAGGTGTAGGTGTGGCTACTGTTCTTCAATATGTGGCTCCTACGATGTTGATTATTTATCTGTTTATACGATATTTTAAAAAGCCATCCTTACCAGAATTATACTGTGTGGCCCTCGCTATGATTGGTACGGTGTGTATTATCATGCAAAAGGGGCTAAATCTATCTGCATTTAATGGGGATGCTTTGTTTTGGGGCCTCATTTCTGCGGCGAGTATTTGTGTTTACACATTGGAACCTGTTGAACTATTAAAAAAATACAGTACATCATCCATCGTTGGCTTTGGGATGTTTATATCTGGCATTTTGGTGTGTATCGTATTCCGTCAAGTGGCATCAGAAGCCATTTGGGATGGCATGACTTTGGTTGGATTGTTTACGATTATTATCCTAGGGACTGTAGTATCCTTTAATGCCTATATTGAAGGTGTGCGTCGTATTGGTGCTATTCAAGGTTCAATCTTGTCTTCTTTAGAGCCGATTTCAGCCGCCTTGTTTGGCTGGGCTTTGTTAGGTAATGAATTTACATTGGTTGGTATATTCGGGATGTTCTGCATCATCGCAACCGTATTTATTATTGCCTGGGATCGCCAACGACAACTTAAACGAGACGTATTGGAAAAACTTAATAAAGAAGAAATTGCGTAGATTCAATGAATCTTAAACATAAATAGATTACTTTTAAAACCTATATAGCTATGATTATCATATTTTGTCATAGTAATATAGGTTTTTGTTATTTTATGTAAGGTGGTATTCGATTTATACTGTATACATAGTTCCGTTTGTTGACTATTCCTACATCTATTCATATAGTAGAAGTAGATAGATTTAGCTTTATTAAGGAGATAATTATGGACATTAAGGAATTTGTACAACAGCGTCGTGATGCGTTTATAGCTATGCGCCGCGATTTTCATATGTATCCAGAGCCAGCGTGGCTCGAGTACCGCTCTGCATCCAAGGTTGCAGATAAACTCATTTCATTGGGTTATGATGTGGCACTCGGTGCAGAAGTGCTTGATTTAGATTCTCGTATGGGTTTGCCTAGCGAGGATATTATGAAAGCAGCAATGGATCGTGCTATGGATGAAGGTGCTGATCCTGAACTAGTAGAGAAGATGGGCTATGGTAAAACAGCTATTGTGGCAACTATGAAGTTTAGTGATGTTGGTCCTGTAGTAGCGTTCCGTGCAGATATGGATTCCAATGATGTAATCGAATCTAAAGCATCTAACCATATTCCTGTTAAGAATGGTTTCCGTTCCCGCCATGAGAAGGCTATGCATGCGTGTGGTCATGATACACATATGACAATGGGGCTTGGTCTTGCTGAATATATTGCTACACATAAGGATGGCTTGAAGGGTACTATTAAACTGATCTTCCAACCAGCAGAGGAAGGCGTACGTGGTGCTAAAGCGATGGTAGAGGCTGGCGTAGTAGATGATGTAGACTTGATGTTCGGCATGCATATCGGATTTAATGAACAGTTATCTAATTGCTTTGCTTGTAGCGATCATGGCTTTTTAGCGACTACAAAACTTGATGCTGTATTCCATGGCTATTCAGCTCATGCAGGCGGCTCTCCGGAGAAAGCACAAAATGCCATGCTGGCAGGCTGTACAGCGGTTCTTAACTTACAAGCCATTGCTCGCCATAGCCAAGGGGCTTCCCGTATGAATGTAGGTGTTTTTGAAAGTGGTACAGGTCGTAATGTTACACCTGATATAGCTGTTCTTAAACTAGAGACTCGCGGTGCTACTACAGACATCAATGATTATATGATTGAACGCACTAAAACGATTATTAAAGGTGCTGCAGAAATGCATGATTGTACCTTTGAGATTACAAAACAAGGTGAAACACCGGCAGGTCGTATTAGTGATGATTTAGCACGTGAAGTACAATCTATCGTTGAACCACTAGGCATTTTCAAAAAAGTACCATTTGATTATAGTGGCGGTGGCAGTGAAGACTGTGCCTATTTCCTAAACCGTGTTATTGATCGTGGTGGACGAGCAACATATATGGTATTAGGCTCTGCTATTAAAGCACCTCATCATAATCCATTATTCGATATTGATGAAGAAGACATGCTAAATGGTATTATTGCATTAGGGACAATTGCTACTCACTATTTAAAATAGACTATATTGATTATGATGTATACATTACATTATAGATGTATAACTATATAGATGTATGCATCAAGAATATGTATAGTGGACCTATATATTATGTGTTGTAATATAGGTATTAGATTGTGAGGTGTTATATGATTCAACGAGAGCGATTAGCTAGTGATTTTGAGGCTATGGCACAGTTAACTGCACCTGGTGAAGGCATTAATCGGATTGCTTTCACCGATGCAGACTGGGCAGGCCGCCAATATATTATAAAACGCATGGTTGACGCAGGCTTAACTGTAGAAACAGACGGTTTTGGGAATGTCATTGGCTATAAGGTAGGTAAGAATCCTGATTTACCGGTTGTCATGGTTGGGTCTCATACGGACAGCGTGCCTAATGGGGGCAATTATGATGGTGTTGTGGGTGTATTATCTGCTATCGAAGCGGTTCGCAGTATGACTGATGATGGTTTTGAACATGACCATACCATTGCAGTAGTAGACTTTATGTGTGAAGAGTCTAGCCGCTTTGGAGCAGCCACATTGGGTAGTAAAGCTATGCGCGATGAATTGACATTGCAAGATTTACATCGCTTAGTAGATAAACAAGGCATTTCCTTGTATGATGCATTGAAAGAGCGTAATTTAAATCCAGATGCTATTGAGCATATGGAATATAAGAGACCTGTCAAGTCTTTCACAGAAATTCATATTGAACAAGGTAAAGTGTTAGAGCACGAAGCTAAACCTATCGGCATTGTAACCGGGATTGCCGCACCAGAACGGTTCTATGTAACCATTCGTGGTAATGCTGATCATAGTGGGGCCACACCGATGAACTTGCGTCATGATGCACTCTGTGGGGCTTCTAAAATCATTCTCGGTATTGAGGAGATTGCATCCATGCAAGAAGAGCCTCCAGTAGTGGGTACAGTCGGAGTAGTAGAGGTTGTGCCAGGAGCGATGAACGTTATTCCTGGGGCAGTAAAACTCGGTGTAGATATTCGTAGCATATCTAAAGTAGCTCGCGATTCTGTGGGCACTCTTATTAAAGAGTTTATTGATGTTACTGCAGAGAAACGAGGCTTATCCTATACAATTGAACCTATTGCACAAGATCAGCCAGTGGCGATGCATCCAGAAATGATTCGCGAAATTGAAGAGGCTGTTAAGTCTGTAGGCGTAGACTATATGACCATGCCAAGCGGTGCAGGTCATGATGCCATGCATTGGGCTGATGTAGTTCCTACCGGAATGATTTTTATTCCATGCCGTGAAGGTATTAGCCATAATCCATCTGAATTTACGGACCTGGCTGACATCATAACGGGTGCTAAGGTACTAGATACAGTACTTAGAAAACTTAGTTTAGAAACAACAAAACTTGTGTAAGTTGATATCAATATGTGTAATGGTGTATTTCAGATATACGATTGAATAGAGCGGTTGTAACTATTCTGAACTGAAATTACACGGATTGGAGAGAATATGGTTATAGCTGGTATTGTTATTGTAGTGGCGACGTTCATTGCCATTATTAAACAGTTTGAAACGCGGCTTGTGTTATTATTATCGGGCTTATTAATGTGTTTTATTGGTGGACAGCTTGGTGCTGGTACGACGGCATTTGTGAAAGAGCTTACAAACCCAGGTCTTGTACCAACCATTTGTACTGTGCTTGGTTTTAGTTATGTTATGGAATATACAAAATGTACAGAGCATATGGTGTATTTCATCTCTGCAGGCCTCAAGAAGATGACTAAGGTCATCATCCCTGGTGCCGTTATTATTACGTTCTTGATCAATATTGCGTTGCCTACAGCGGCAGGCTGTGCAGCTGCAGTAGGTGCTCTATTAATTCCTGCACTTATTCGCTCCGGTGTGCATCCAGCGATGGCAGGCTCCGCTATTTTCTTAGGGACTTGGGGTAGTGCATTGAGTCCTGGTCTTATGTTTAACCCTCAAGTAGCACAACTCGCTGGTGAAGACGTAATGACCGTTATCGCTAGCTTCTCTATGCAAGCCATTATTGGCATTGTCGTAGCAGCTATCTTGCTCAATATCGTAGCTATCGTTAAGAAAGAGCATACAGGATATGTATTGAAAGATGCTAACGAAGAAGAAGGCAAAGAATTTAAAGTAAATTATTTATATGCTATCATCCCAATCATTCCGCTTGTATTACTCGTACTCGGTAGTAAACAAGTAGCAGTGATTCCTGAAATTTCTGTTCCTGTATCTATGCTCATTGGTACAGCTATTGGTATTATTGCTGTACGTCCTAATGTAACGGAAGCAGTTAAGAAATTCTTCCGCGGTACTGGTGATGGCATGTGTGATGTAGTCGGTCTTATGGCTGCTGCTGCATGCTTTACTGCGGGTATGCAATATATCGGCCTTACAAGTGCACTCATTGATGGCATGAAGAACTCTCAACAAATCGCCCAAATCGGTGCAGCCTTTGGTCCATTCTTATTGGCTGTTATCTCTGGTTCTGGTAATGCAGCAGCCCTTGCCTTTAATGGTGCTGTAACACCTCATGCTGCAGACTTTGGGTATGGCATTATGGAACTTGGCTCCATGGCGCAAATCGGTGCAGGTATCGGTCGTAGTATGAGTCCCGTAGCAGGCGCAGGTATCATCGTTGCTGGTATTGCAGGAATCAATCCTATGGAAATGGCAAAACGCAATGCTGTACCATGTATCATTGCGACAGTAGTTATTATGCTATTGTTATTATAATTAAATAGAACTATGGTAGTGCTTTAAACTGAGATTTAAATTGATGTTTAGATAAGACTATATAAACTAAACCCCGTCATGATTATCTATGTCATGACGGGGTTCTTTGTTTTATAATTTAGTTTTCGCCTATAATTAAGTTTTTAATTCCATGATTTTTTCGTATCTTTTACAAAATAGATATAAGTAAAATTTATGGATACTAAAGAAAAGAGCAATTTGTTTTTATTGCACTTTCATAATATATTATATGTATTAAAGGAATAGATACTATACCTTTGTGTCTGCCCAGGTTTTCATAAATGAGTAAAAAGCCTGTACTGGCTTGGATTCAAGGGCGCTATGACGGGTGTACATCCACGTATCACGAGTCATGATATGACCATCGAGCGCTTTCAAGGTTTCCTTAAATAGGTTAGGGTAATCATTACCACAGCTTTGGGTGAGGATGGTGAAGCCAAGTCCTTGGTTGACGAGCTTCATACACGTATCGATGTCGTTTACCTCAATGGTGCGCATCGGCGGTTGTGAGTAGTGAGAATACCACCAATCATCTATAGTTTGTTGTAAATTCGGATCTGTTTGATAGTGAATATATGGCAGACGTGGTAAATTCTCTACGGCACAAGGTGTTTTGTTAAAGAAGCAGAATGGTTCTGACCAAATATGTTCTTTCGATTCTGTCCAAGTGTGAGCACCGCGGATGATGGCTGCATGTAGGCGACCTTCAAGGAAGTCATGGTATAGCTTATAGCTAAGGCCCGTATACATGATGATATCAATGTGGGGATAAGCCTCTTTAAAGGTGGATAAGATATGGGGAATATGATACTTTGCGAATACATTTGAGCATCCTAGGTTTAATGTACCGCGCGGTTCACTACCCATAGCTAGTAGCTCTTGGCGCACCGAAGTATAGGAATTGAGCAAATCTTCGGCGTACCGTACCAGGCGCTGACCTTGATAGGTAAACTCTACACCTCGAGCTTGTCGGTTGATAATGGGACAGTTAAATTCCTTTTCTAATTTTTTTATTCGTTCACTCAATGCAGGTTGTGTCATAAATAGACGACGCGCCGCATAAGTAATATTATTTTCCTCTGCTAAGGTTTTTAAAATTGTACAATCTTTCGTGTCCATAAACTCTCCTTTACATATGTATTATTGTACTCTATCCCAAAGAGTTGGTACAGCTGAGAGACCGTTAGGGCTATACAGATTAGATATAACTAAAGACTAGTTTCAGATGAGGGATGCTAGATTTATATAGATTATTAAAGACTAGGTATTAGTAAGAGGAAGGGAACTTTTACCAATACACATGGTGAAAGTATAGTGTTTGTAAAGGTTTACACATGCCTGAAAGTAATAAAGGAGCAAGTCATGGTTGAGTTAATTTCAAATGGTGTATTTTTATATCACGGTACGGATATCGTTCCTGCAGATTCTAGTGCAGCCCTTGATCAGCAAGAAGTTTTTAATAAAGAGCGCGCCTATAAGGAAACGATGGCGTACCGTATTTTAATGGACCACCAACAACATGAAGGCGATCAAGATTTACGCATCAAATTTGATGCTTTAACATCTCACGATATTACCTATGTTGGTATTATTCAAACGGCTATTGCTAGTGGTCTAGATAAATTCCCAATCCCTTACATTTTGACAAACTGCCATAACAGTTTAGCCGCTGTAGGGGGCACAATTAACGAAGACGACCATGTATTTGGCTTATCTGCAGTACAACGCTTCGGCGGCGTCTATGTACCTCCTCATCTTGCAGTTATTCACCAATATATGCGTGAAACAATGGCAGGTTGCGGCAAAATGATCCTCGGTTCCGACAGCCATACTCGTTATGGTGCGCTTGGTACGATGGCGATTGGTGAAGGCGGTCCAGAGCTTGTAAAACAATTGCTCGGTCGCACCTACGATGTACAACGTCCAGAGGTTATCGCAATTTATCTCGATGGCAAACCTAAACACGGCGTAGGTCCACAAGACGTGGCTCTGGCTATTGAAAAAGCTGTATTTAAAAATGGCTTTGTAAAAAATAAAGTAATGGAATTTGTAGGCCCTGGTATTGAACACTTATCCATGGACTTCCGTAACGGCATCGATGTAATGACTACAGAGACTACATGCCTTACAACAATCTGGAGAACAGATAGCAATACGAAAGAGTTCTTAACACTTCATGGTCGCGGTGATGCGTACAAAGAGCTTAACCCTGGAGATGTGGCTTACTATGATGGCCTTGTAAAGGTTAATCTTGGCGAAGTGGAAAGCATGATTGCTATGCCATTCCATCCAAGTAATGTATATACTATTAAAGAAATTAATGAAGGCGGTCGCGATTTACTCGCAGAAATCGAACGTCAAGCAGTGGAGCAATTAGATAATAAATCCTTGTCCTTGCAATTGCCTGAAAAACACTTCGACGGCAAATTACACTTAGATCAAGGTATCATCGTAGGTTGTTCTGGTGGTTTGTATGAAAATATTATGCAAGCCGCAAATATCGTACGCGGTAAGAGCGTAGGCTCCGGCCGTTTTGCATTCAGCGTATATCCTTCTAGCCAGCCAATTTACTTAGAACTTATGAAAAATGGTGCCCTTGTAGACCTTATGAGCGCTGGTGCCATCGTGCGTACAGCCTTCTGTGGCCCTTGCTTCGGCGCAGGCGATACACCTAATAATACGGGACTCAGTGGTCGTCATGCGACACGTAACTTCCCGAATCGTGAAGGTTCTAAACCAGGGAATGGTCAGATTTCTTCCGTTGCACTTCTTGACTCCCGTTCCGTAGCAGCTACGGCTATTAACGGTGGTGCATTGACGGCGGCTACTGATATCGAATATGATGATGTGGTGCCAGCTTACCACTATGATGATAAACCTTATGAAAGCAAGGTATATAGTGGTTTCAATGAACCGAATAAAGATACTGAACTTGTGTATGGCCCATCCATTAAACCATGGCCTTCTATCGAAGAATTGACGCCAAATGTATTGCTCAAAGTAGTAGCTTATATCGATGATCCTGTAACAACTACAGATGAGTTGATTCCGTCTGGCGAAACATCTTCCTACCGCTCTGACCCATATGCATTGTCTGAATTTGCCTTGAGCCGTAAGGTTCCTGAATATGTAGGTCGTGCTAAAGCCGTTCGTGATTGGGAAAAATCTCGTCAAGAAGGTGAAAGCGCAGCGGATTTAGTAACTGCATATGAAGAGGTAAAACAAGCGCTTGGTCTTACAGAATCCGTAGAAGATATGGCTAAGTCTACAGCCGTTTCTAGTATGGTATATGCTAATCGCCCTGGCGATGGCTCCGCACGTGAGCAAGCAGCATCCTGTCAACGCGTATTGGGTGGCGGTGCTAATATTGCTATTGAATATGCTACAAAACGTTATCGCAGCAATGTTATTAACTGGGGCATGCTACCGTTCCTAACTAGCGAAGAAGACTCCAAAACTATGGCAGTAGGCGATTATGTTTATGTGCCAAATGTGCGTGACCAATTATTCTCTGACTCCGATGATTACAAAGCATATGTTATCAGCGGTGGCGTGAAGAAAGCAGAAATCACATTGCACTTAGGTCACCTCAGCGATGAAGAAAAAGATATTATCGCAGCAGGTTGTCTCATCAACTACTATGCAAATAGCAAAGCGTAAGTGGTGAGCATAAAGGAGTAAGTTATGAACGGGTATAAAGAAATTCCTGTTACCTATATGCGCGGCGGTACTAGCAAAGGGGCGTATCTGTTAAAAGATACGCTTCCAACTGACCAAGCTGCTCGGGATCGTATGATTTTAGATTTATATGGCTCTCCTGATGCGCGTCAAATTAATGGTATCGGTGGTGCTGATCCATTGACGAGCAAGGTGGCTATCGTAAACCCTTCTGACCGCGATGATGCGGATATCGACTACACCTTTGGCTATGTCGGTATCGCTGATGCGGTGGTAGATTACGAAGGTAATTGTGGCAATATTTCTGCTGGTGCAGGGGTATTTGCTATTATGGAAGGCTTTGTGAAAGCAGTAGAACCAGAAACAGTGGTTCGTATCTTTAACACAAATACAAATAAGGTTATTGAAGCGCACGTGCCAGTCCAAGAAGGCAAACCTGTTATTGACGGTGATTTTGCTATCGATGGCGTACCTGGTACAGGTGCTCGTATTACATTATATTTCTTGGAGCCTGGCGGTTCTAAGACAGGTAAGCTACTACCAACAGGCAATGTACAAGACACAATTACATTGTCTGATGGTCGCACAATCCAAGTCAGTCTCGTAGATGCAGCTAATCCAGCTGTATTTGTAAAGGCTACAGACCTTGGTTATGAAGGCACGGAATTACCGGCTTTCACAGAAACGGATGGCGGTGTATTACTCAATACACTTGAAGATATTCGCACTACTGCAGCTGTAATGATGGGACTTGCTCCATCTAAAGAGGCTGCTAGTCCTGCAGTTCCAAAGGTATGCATGGTGTCCGCACCACAAACCTACGTGGCAAGCGATGATCGAACTATCAAGGGGAATAGTATAGACATCGTGGCGCGTACAAAGGCACTCGCTGTAATGCATAAAGCGTATGCTGTTACAGGTGGTATTTGTACAGCTACAGCAGCGCTGATTACGGGGACTGTGGCGAACGAAGTAGTGAGCGAACGTGCTAAAGAAACGAATCAAGTTACTTTAGCGCATCCATCAGGGAAATTTGATTTCGAAATATGCTTGACTAATGATACTGGTTGGCATGTGGAGAAGGCGGGCGTCGCTAGAACGGCGCGACCGATCATGAAAGGCATAGCTTATGTTAAAGGAGAGTAAGAATGAATAAGCTACTTAAAATTGCAATTATGTTTGCCATTCCTCTGGCAATGTGGTTCATTACACCGCCAGAAGGTTTGAGCGTTGGAGCTTGGCGACTGCTAGGCTTCTATTTAATGGCTATCGTTGGTCTTGTTGTTAAACCTTGGCCAGCACCAATTATCTTGTTATTATCTATTGCAGGTTCTGCAATTTTCTTGAATGCTACGAAAAACGTATTGTCTGGTTATGCATCTACCACAGTATGGTTAGTATTCTCTGCGTTCTCCCTCAGTGTGGCGTTCGTAAAAACAGGCCTTGGCCGTCGTATTGCGTACCTATTGATTAAATCCTTAGGTCACACTACATTGCGTCTTGGCTATGTAACTGCTTTATTAGACCTTATTATTTCTCCAGTAACACCTTCCAACACAGCACGTTGTGGCGGTATCGTGTTCCCAATCATGAACTCTGTAGCAAAAGCGTTAGGTTCTGAGCCTGGTGAAAGCGCTAAAAAAGCTGGTTCTTACCTCATGGTTAACACATACATGGTGACTAAGGTAACAAGCTTGATGTTCGCTACAGCAATGGCACCAAACTTATTGGCTGCTGACTACATGAACAAAATCCTCGGCGTAGATATCAACTGGGGCCTTTGGGCATTAGCACTCGTAGTACCAGGTCTTGTGATGCTTCTCATTACACCTGCTTTGGTATACTACTTAGACAAACCATCTATTCAACACATCGACTCTCATGCGATTGCTGATGAAGGTTTGAAAGAACTTGGACCTATGTCTGGTCGCGAGAAATCTCTTATTGCTATCTTTATCCTTGCCTTAGTTGGTTGGGCGTTGCCTTCCATCTTGACGCAAGGCTTTGGCATTAAATTCTCCCTTGATGCAACAGCAGTAGCTATCGTAGCCATGGTAGCAGCTCTTGTAACAGGCGTAATCAAATGGGAAGATATGCTTGAATCCAAAGGTGCTTGGAACACATTGATCTGGTTCGGTGGTATCATCGGTATGTCCAGTGCGTTGTCCAAGGTTAAATTCTTTGAATGGCTAGCTGACTTTATGGGCACACACTTCAACTTCGGCGACAACCCAATGCTGGCTCTTATTATCATCGGCGCTATCAGTATCGCTGTTCGTTACTTGTTCGCCTCTGGTAGTGCGTACGTTGTAGCCATGCTTCCAGTATTCCTTACTGTAGGTAAAGTAGCGGGTGTAAACCCAATGGCGTTGTCCTTGTTACTAGCTGCTACAAACTCCTACGGTGGTGCGTTGACTCACTACGGCGGTGCAGCGGCTCCAATCGTATTCGGTGCAGGTTACAACACAGTTAAGAGCTGGTGGATTATCGGCGGTATCTTCGCTATCATGTGCTTCATCGTAAACCTTACAGTGGGCTACGCATGGTGGGAAATCCTCGGTATCCTATAATACCTAACTAGAGACAATAGTTATTCTATACATATAGAATGATCATCCCCTAGCTAGTGAAATTTTCTAAACTTTTACAAAAAATATAATAAAAGAGCTGTTTCGGAATCAGTACACATCTGAGTTCTGAGAACAGCTCTTTTTATTTGTTTATATAGTTTCTTTAATGCATTTGCACTATTTTCGTTGTATTACGGCGTTACTTTAGTTTTAACGCAACCCATAGGGCAGCGCCGATAAAGGTAAGGCTACATGCCCAGAAAAGGGTTGTGAAGCCAAATTGAGCGGCTACGATGGAACCACCAAAGGAGCCTAGAAAGTAACCCATAGACAAACAAGACTGATTGTACGAGAATACTTGTCCCGTATATTCCTTAGGTGTTTTTGATGCTAAATAGGTATTGAGCGCAGGTAACATACCACCTAGCCCAAAACCTTGCAAGAAACGGATAAACCCAAGTACATACACAGAGTCCACATAGGCTTGCGGTATATTGAGTAGACCTACATAGATCATCGAGTAGATGAGCACCTTTCTAGGGCCTATACGGTCTACTAATTTCCCGAGTGGAGAGCTACTAAAGAATTGGGCGATACCCATGGCAGAGAACACAGCACCAGATATGAAGGCTATATTTTCCGTATTGCTTGGTAGCATTCCTTTAATGTAAACCGTCATAATGGGGGAGATGGCGGTAACCGAAATGGCATACAGGAAGGAGGTTGCAGATAAAGCGACTAAACTAGAAAACTCAGGTAAGTGAGTTTTTAGATTTCTAAAGGTTTGCTTCTCAACAAGTGGCTTTGGAACATAGTTTTCATGTACCAGCATTGCCGTCAAGCCAAAGGAGATAAGCATAAGGGCCCCGATGATAAAGAAGTCATTTCGAATACCTACTACATCACTGAGATACCCTCCTACAAGCGGACCGGCTAGTGAGCCTGCAAGGCTAAAGGATCCTATAATCCCTAGAGCCCAACCTGTATGGTTTTGCGGTGTTTCTGACGCGATAAGTGTTACCGATGCGGGGTAAAAACCGCTTACTAACCCTTGCAATGTACGAACGAGGAACACACCTTCTGGTGTAGTCTGAAAGCCCAATAATATACTACATATAGCCATACCAAGACTAGAGCGTATGAGGGTAATCTTACGTCCCTTACGGTCTGCTAATCGGCCCCAGAAGGGAGCTGCTAAGCAGACAATGAGGAAGGTGATGCCCATGGAGGCACCGGACCATTGTGCTATCGATCCTGTATCGCTTAAGCCCATTTCATGGAAGTATAGAGGGAGAATAGGGCTTACCTGACTAATCCCGAGGGACATGAAGAATATGCAGAATGCGCAAATGTACACCGTTCGTTTCCATGTTTCCAAAGTATCCCGCCTTTCTTAGTTTTAGTATGTTCTTAATAAAATAATATCCTTATTTCTTTTTAATTTCATCCCAATCGCTTAAGTCAGGAAGCTTATTGCTAGTTAGAGATTCCTGAATCCAGTAGTTGATGGAGGTTAAGTTGCAAGACTCTCGTTCAAAGCCATATTCGTTGTCCTCATCTACAGTGGCATAGAGTCGAATGCGTAAGTTTTTACCTTTTGCGCGCTCGATGTAATAGCTAATACATTGATCATCAAGGCTAGAAGGGCGAACCTCAATAATATTATACTTGCCATTCGCTACGCCTTCTAAGGCATCCTTAATCATTTGGTTTGGATATTCATATTGATTGAGGTAGAAGATATCGTTGTCACAAGTTAATACATATTCTCGTGGAGGCGTAGTGTTTTTGTACTCTTTCTCCCAGCTTTCATCAATAACAGGTAATGTAGCATTATCATAGAAGTTTTTAATTAATGCGAGACCTTCAGGAATGGACATCTCCTTGAAGTATCTCATTTCATATACCCTAGAATCCACGTTTTCATCCTGTCTGCTAGTATCCTCAATGTAGCCGTATAGATAGATGGTACAAGAGTTTTTGTCTTCATTGTGGAACATAACGATACTGTACACATCGTAAATTACGTTTTCTATGGATTGGCGATTATCATAGATGATAAAGCTAAGATATTTTTGTGTATCCCACTCACGCTCGATGAAATCCCAGTCATATCTATTCGTGCGCCAACCTGTAGTAGAGTCCTCAAAGATTTCTAATACATCAACAGAGTTTTGAGGCCATGCAGGGGGCATAGGATTACATGTTGTAGAAGATTGTTGTATGCCTTCTTTGTACTGATAGTGTCCATTAACGAGTTCAAAGGCTTCTAATCGTTCAGATGCTTCGTCAGGAATTACCAACGGCTCACCAGTACCGAACCAATTATCGTTTCTTGTGTTGAGACGATTGATGCTTTCACGAGCATGCTCGTAGAACGTAACGGCTTGGTCTAAATCGGGTTCTTTTGTAATGGCACCAATTTCGTAGCAATAGCCGGCTGCTAGTTGCCATAGATGGTCCGCATAGTCATAACTACCGTATCTATCGAAACATTTGCTAGCCTTATTAACGCACTCTATGGCGGTTCTTATGGCAGGGGTATTACCTTTTTTGAAAGTAAATACATAAGCGAGATACGGCCAAATCGCATCGAGAGTGTAAATCGCTGGTTGTTGTAATAAGTGAGCGATGCGAGACCAGTCTTGGGACTGACCATCGATATTCAATGTGCGAAGAATGATGGCTTGCATGGTAACATAAGCATGGTCATTAAAGTCTAAATAATTTGGGCTTATAGCAGCACGCTCGTAATATCTGAGGGCCTTTTGAATATTCTGAGGGATTCTTTTGTTAGACTCACATGGTTTTGCATAGTACTCGGCAGCTTCACGCAAACACATGCCATTATTCATGGCGGCACCGCGCTCAAAATATTCGAGTGCTCGTTCATGCTCCCCGCGAGACTTACAAATATCGCCAGCTAAATACATCATGAGTGGCAAACCTGCTGCAGCCCCTTCAAAAATGACTTGCTCTTCCATCTTCCTATTATCTTGCTCTATATAGGTAATGCGCAAGTTGCGGTATGCAATAACAAGGCCTGCTTCAGCGGATTTACGCAACCATTGCTGAGCAATGGCAGTTATTTTATTTGCGAATCTACGTTGATCTGCTTGGGCAAACAAGCCTTTTAAGAAACGGACAAAGGAAGATGGTTCACCTTCATTAGCCACCTTTTGAGCCGATGGCAAGATGTGGTAATCCCCCCATTGGAATACATTGGCAATGGCATAGGCACAGTAGGAACAACCCTTTTGGGCGCCCTCATAGACGCGCTGGAATGCTTGGTCCTTCGTCATAGGCAACTCTTTTTCAATAGTTGGTGTAAGGGCACCAGAGGTACGCATAGCTTGTAAAATAGCGATGGCACTGCCTTTGCGAATAGCCGTATGTAAATAACTATACGCCTTTGTGTCATCCTCAGGGAAGCCTGCTTCAATCCACGTGAACTGAGGTCCAGAATAGACGCGCGCCAAAATAGCGTACACATCGCCGATACCTGGAATCTTTTGACCTTCCTCGTCCAATTTCACAAGGGCATCAAGCTCAGCCTTGCCCGCCCAAGCAATATCTTTATTACACTGGTGGAATATTTTATTGAAAGACTGCTGTATTTGATCAGTGAAATAAAAACTCATACTCTCTCCTCCGCATAATAATCAGTAGAAGCTGATAACATATGTAGTTTCAGTATACTATTAGTGTTTAGAGGAACACAATATAAATATTCTGAATTTGGAGGGACTAGAGAAATCAGTAATTGGATTATATATGGGTATTAGGTGATGAACAAATGTAAGGATAAGGTGAAAGTTGAGATTTTTCTTGACTTTCATTCTATAGAAACATTATAATCAGATTATAATTTTATACTCGCCTAAAAGAAACCGATGAGGTGGAGATAAAAATAGGAAATGCACTCACAGAGAGCGGGATTAGCTGAGAACCCGTAGTACGCAGCTTATTAAATGGACCACCGAGGGCGCATGGAACAGAATGAATTTCATTCCTAGTATGGTGCGACGTCACACGAGCGTTAGTCGTGAGGGATATGTTAGTATCCTGCGAAAGAGGAGTGCGCTGCATTCAAACAAGGTGGTACCGCGATTTATATCATAATACAAGTATTTTCTAATAATTGTATAAGAATAGAACTATAGACTCGTCCTTGACGTTATATTGTCATGGGCGAGTTTTTTATTGTCTTTAGACTGGTTCGCGACATAGTCGCGAATCATTAAA
>NZ_JAPX01000037.1:0-12125 GCF_000524355.1 Veillonella sp. ICM51a | reverse complement strand
TACCGGTTACGAAACCATATGCAACAGAAGGAATAACTGTACATTGTACATCGTCAAAATTGTACATTCTTATATTGACATTTACATAGTTGATTAATACCATATAACTCTCTAATAAACTATAATAAAGAGGTATCTCAAATGAGGTGTCTCTTTTGTACGTAACAAGTCTATTGTCCGTAAAAGTATACTATATGTTATAATTGGAGCCATACGAAATCGTGTTGTTTTGAGAGGACCGTATACACCATGATTCACCTAGATTATCTATTAATTATAGGGATATTACTTAGTATTTTGCTCTTTTTATTAGTTGGCATATTTTACTATAGTAAATCTGAACTTTTAAAGGGAATAAATATTTGGTTCTTAATAATACTTAGCGCTTTGTTGAGTTATTTATTATATCCTTTATATGAATTGACAGATTATAGAGAAGAATTTACGTCAATCGTTATAATCGCTGCGATAATCATTAAAATAATTATCAACTTATCTATATTTATGATAGCGGATAGAATAACAACAAAATGGATTGCTAAATTATTATTAATTATATGGGTTGTTCTTGTTGAATGCTTGTATACTCCTATTCATTTATCATATATTGTTTTCTTGTGTGTTTCAGGTGGAATTGTTCTAATAGAACAGTTAAGGGGGAGAAGAAAGCATATTTAATTTAGATTCAGAATTACTTTTGTAGCTTTCACCATCGAAATATGATATACTATTCTAACGCGCATAATTCGTGCGCGATAGGAGGAAACACATTTAGATGTTAGAAAAATTTGAACAATTAATGATTAGCGAACCTGTTCTACGTGCGTTAAACGATATGGGCTTTGAAGAGCCTACGCCAATTCAACAGGAAGCTATCCCAGTTGCCATGAGCGGTAAAGACATGATCGGTCAAGCTCAAACAGGTACTGGTAAGACAGCGGCCTTTGGCCTACCTGTATTGGAACGCGTAGACGGCAGTAATCGTCACGTTCAAGTAGTGATTTTGTCCCCTACACGAGAATTAGCTATTCAAGTAGCAGAAGAGCTTAATAAAATGGCTCAGTATACGGATATTACGGCATTGCCTATTTATGGTGGCCAAGATATTAACCGTCAATTCCGTGCATTGAAAAAGAATCCGCAAATCATTGTTGCCACACCAGGCCGATTGATGGACCATATGGACCGCGGTTCTATTAAATTTGAAGACGTTAAGATTGTCGTTCTTGACGAAGCTGATGAAATGTTAAACATGGGCTTTGTAGATGACATCAACAAAATTTTAGGGGCTATCCCAGAAGATCACCAAACATTGCTATTCTCTGCAACAATGCCTAAGGCTATTCGCGAGTTAGCAGAAACATACCTTACAGAGCCAACGTTGATTCGTATGAAACCTACGCAAGTAACGATGGATCTTATCGAACAATACTATATCGAGGTACAAGATCGTCAAAAATTTGACGTGTTATGCCGTTTGTTCGACTTACAAGCACCAGAGCTGGCTATTATCTTTACACGTACAAAACGTCGTGTTGATGAAGTAACAGAAGCTCTTAAAAAACGTGGCTATATGGCGGAAGGTATCCATGGTGATTTATCACAACAAAAACGTGATAGTGTAATTCGTCAATTCCGAGAAGGTACAATTGACATTCTTGTAGCTACTGATGTGGCTGCTCGTGGCCTTGATATTTCCGGCGTATCTCATGTATATAACTATGATTTGCCTCAAGATCCTGAAAGCTATACGCATCGCGTAGGTCGTACAGGCCGTGCAGGTAAGGCAGGCGAAGCATATACATTTGTTATCCCTCGTGAAATTGAACACCTTCATGCTATTGAACGCTTAACGAAACGCAAAATTGCGAAGCGTCGTGCGCCGTCCTTAGGTGAAGTTTTGGAAGGCCAACAACGTATTGCTGTTGAAAGTTTAGTTGAAATGGCAGGCAATGTAGAAGAGTTGGCGCCATTTAAAGTAAGTGCTGAAGAGTTGTTGAATGATACTGATTCCGTTACATTGATTGCGGCAGCACTTAAATTGTTAACAAAAGAGCCCGATACAACACCTGTAAATATTACAGAAGAAAAACCTTTACGCGTACGTCGTCGCCGTGAAGGTGGTCGTGGTGATCGTCGTCGCCGTGATGGAGACCGTCGTAGAGATGGGGAACGCCGCCGCGATGGTGATCGTCGTCGTGATGACCGTCCGCGCCGTAGTCGTGATGATCGCAAAGGTGACCGCCGTGATAGCCGTCGTCGTGATGATCGTCGTAGCGACCGTCCTAGAGCCGATCGTAAACCACGTCATCAAGGTGAAGGATTTAAACCATATTTTAAAGACTAATATGGTATGAACTTTGTTTAATGTATATTCATAGTAGGATTGCTATTGAACATAAGTTATGAAAACGTGGATTGTATAAATCCACGTTTTTTATTGCTTAAAATCTACTAGAATGGTACAATAAATAATAATTATTGTTTGAAAATGGACGATAGAGTACCGATATGTTTCCAAGTGGAGAAAGGTAGATTATTATGGATATCGCACAAATTTTGCGAAGCGAAGGGTTTAAGGTAACTCCTCAACGAATTGCAATTTATGATGCTTTGCGTGGTCATCACAATCACCCAACAGCAGAGATGATTTATCATAGCTTGCGTCCTACACATCCAAGCATGAGTTTAGCAACTGTATACAAAACAATGGAGATTTTTGAAAAAATTGGCCTTGTTAAGGTATTGGAAGTGGGCGATGAACGCGCACATTATGATTGGGATACAACAGCTCATGCTCATATTCGCTGTGTTCGTTGTAACAAGGTAGAAGATATGATGAATGTCGATCTACATGCTATTGCTGATATTGCTGGAAAAGCTAGTGCTTATCAAATTACAGGACAACAAATTACATTCGAAGGCGTATGCCCGGAATGTGCTAAAAAAGAAAGTCACTAACAGATGCCCCCTGCGTATACTCATGCAGGGGGTTTTTGAGTCATATAGAGTTGAAAGGATATATAATGTTTACAATAGGAGCTCATTTATCTATATCAAAGGGGTATTTACATATGGGAAAGGAAGCTACCAAAATTGGGGGCAATACATTTCAATACTTTACGCGCAATCCTCGCGGTGGTAGCATGCGTGCTCTCGATGTGGAGGATATAAATAGCCTTAGTGCGTATATGAAAGAACATAACTTTGGTACCTTGTTAGCTCACGCGCCTTACACGTATAATCCGTGTGCAGCTAAGGAAGATTTGCGCGCTTTTGCAAAACAAGCCATGACAGAAGACTTAGAACGCATGGAATATTTACCAGGCCAGATGTATAACTTTCATCCCGGCAGTCATGTAAAGCAAGGTGTTGACCAAGGCATCGAATACATCATAGAGTGCTTGAATGAAATCTTATTCCCAGGCATGAAAACAACGGTTCTTTTAGAGGTTATGGCTGGTAAGGGCACGGAAATTGGCTCTCGTTTTGAAGAAATTGCTCGTATTATTGACGGTGTAAAATTAAAAGAGTACATGGGTGTTTGTGTAGATACTTGCCATATTCACGAAGGTGGTTATGACATCGTTAATAATTTAGATGGTGTCATCGACGAGTTCGATCGTATTGTTGGGCTCGACCGTTTGAAAGCTATTCACTTGAATGATTCAAAAAATCCTATGGGGGCTCATAAAGACCGTCATGAAAAAATTGGGGAAGGTCATATCGGTATCGATGCAATTGCCCGCATTGTAACACATCCTAAATTGACGAATTTGCCATTCTACTTGGAAACGCCAAATGAATTAGATGGTTATGCTAAAGAAATTGCTATGTTGCGCTCTATCGTAGATAATCAATAATCAAGCAAAATAAATTTAGCTATATAATAATTGGTATAAACTAAATATATATAAGGCATAGGGAGAACTGGAAAGGGGGATGAAATGCGTTTTTTACATACTGCGGATTGGCATTTAGGTCGTATTTTTTATGGTCAGTACTTAACAGATGACCAAGCTCATGTGTTGGAGCATCAGTTCTTTACTATTTTGAAAGAAGAAAAAATCGATGGCATCTTGCTGGCAGGGGATGTATTTGATAGGGCGGTACCACCCATTGAAGCTATTGGATTATGGGACTCTATCATTACTCGTCTCGCTATGGATTATAAGGTTCCTCTATTTGTAGTGAGTGGAAACCACGATGGAGCGGAACGCCTTGAAGTGGGACGGTCTATGCTAAGTGAATCGGGCATTCATATTTGGGGCTCCCCTCATCATGCATTACAACCTTTTGAATTTGAAGGCGCTGATGGTAGGGTGGCTATTTGTCCTATGCCGTTTAGCGAACCTCGTCGTATAGGTGACGCTTTGGGACTGAACTCCAGTGAATCAAAACCAGTTGATACGGATACGACTGATGATACTTTATTTTCCTATGTAGATGATAAGGCTCAAGAAGCGGTCGCACTTAATTTACATAATTATGACCAAATGTATCAGGCTTGGAGTGATTATCTATATAAACAAGTGCCAAAACGGATGCGTAGTATTGCCATTAGTCACGCCTTTGTAATGGGCGGCGAAGTAGGTGGTTCGGAACGAACATTGTCTGTAGGTGGTAGTGAACAGGTGAGCCCTCACGTTTTTAAAAACTTTCACTATACAGCTCTTGGACATTTACATGGACCGCAACGGATGGGGGCAGACCATATTCGCTATAGCGGATCGCCATTGAAGTATTCCTTTGATGAACATGCACAGAAGAAATCTTTTACTATTATTGATATGGATACAACCGGGAAGGTAGATATTAGTACAATCCCTGTAGAGGCGAAGCGGGATGTAGTCATCTTGGAAGGTTATTTTGAGGACCTTTTAAATAATACAGCCCTCCAAACGAAACATAAGGATGATTACGTGCAGGCACGCCTTCTAGATACGATGCCTATCATGGATGGTATGGCTAAGTTGCGTCAGGTTTATCATCGATGTATGACCATTGAATTGGCAGGGCGCATAGCAACACCTGTGGTAGATATGGGGGATGCCGTATTTAAAGAGTTAAACGAGCGTGAATTATTTAATCAGTTTGCTGAAACCGTGTGGAAGAACCCCTTAACAGAGCGTGAGCAACAATATATCAACTCTGTATGGGATCGAATTTTAAAGGAGGACTAGATGAAGCCTATATCTTTAACTATAGAAGCCTTTGGTCCGTATCGAGATTCGGTTACCTTGGACTTTAGCGAATTAGAGAATCATTCTATGTTCCTTATCTCTGGTCCAACAGGAGCAGGGAAAACATCCATTTTAGATGCTATGGTATATGCTTTGTATGGCGAACCAAGTGGAGAAGTGCGGAAAACCGATGCTATCCGCAGCGATTTTGCGGAACCTGAGCGCATGACACGCGTAGACTTTTCCTTTGCCATCGGAGATGCTCAATATCGTATTGAAAGACTACCAAAACAGATGGTAGCCAAAAAACGCGGTACAGGTATGCGCGAACAGAATGCTAGTGCCACTGTCTATGAAATGAAAGCTGGTGAGTGGAAGGTTATCGCTACCTCTGCGGCTGCCATTCGTGATACGATTCAACGAATCATAGGTTTTCGTAAGGATCAATTTTTACAAGTGGTTCTATTGCCACAAGGGGAATTCAGAAAACTCCTTGTCGCCTCTACGAATGAACGGGAGGAATTACTACATACGCTCTTTAGAACAGAGTTATATCGAAAACTACAAGAGGCTCTTAAATCAGCTTATGATGACGAAAAAGCTGGCATTGAAGAAAATTTGATGAAACAAACGGCGTTGATACAGTCTATTCCTCACGATGAAGAGACTCCAGTGCTAACTGTCGAACATGTACGTGAACTATTATCCAATCGAGTACCACATCGTGATGTACTTGTAGTAGAACGAGATAGGGCTGTTAATGAGGTAGAACAATTTAATGCCTTGCGTAAGGAGTGGGCTCTATATAACCAAGCACAACAATCTCTAGTACAGGCTACGTCTCAATTAGATTTGGTGAAAGCTAAAGAACCTGAGCGTACACAATTGCGTGAAAAGGTTCAATTCCTCAATTCCTTATCTCCAGTTCATGCATTGTATCAACAATACATTGATAAACAGTCTAGTTTAACAACATTAGAACGGGCACTGTCCGATGCAGAAAAAAGTGTGGACACTGCTACTCAACATGAGACTAACTGTATAGAGGTTCATGAAGCGTTAGCATCTCAAGCTGAAACGATACAATCTAAGAGGACTACTTTGGCTCAACTCCAACAACAGTCTGAAAAGTTTGATGAGTTAGGATTGTTGAAAAAAAAGATGTTTACACTACGTGGTAATGTAAAACAATTGGATAGTAAAAAAAGTGAAGCGGACCTAGAGATACAACGTCAGCTCATCAAACAGATAGAAGTAGATGTTGAGGGTTTACGTAAACGCTTTCAAGAGAATAGTACACTACTGGAGCAGGTTCCTGTTATTCAAGAACAGCTTAATCATGTGCATAGATATTCTGAGTTGGTAGAAGAAATTAGTCAGGTTCAAAAAGAAATCGACATTAAGGATGAGACCTTAGCAGCTCTTGATAAAACAGTGAAAGAGGCGAAGGTACATTTAGAGCGGCTAGAGCATTTAATGCAAGAAGGGCGCGCGTATGAACTGGTTCCTTTCGTGAAAGAAGATGAGCCTTGTCCAGTATGTGGATCTATCGAACATCCTCATTTAGCAACTAAGCCAGAATTATATCCTACTAAGGATGAGGTTGAAGCTGCTCGAGGTATTCGTGATAAAGCGTTACAACAACAAGCGAATGAAGTTGGTCAAAGGGATGCGTTAGTGGGGCGGATGCATGAATTATCTAACCATATGGACGCACAAGTTTCGATTCTTCAGTCCTCTATAGATGGTTTTTCTAAGGAAAACTTTGCATCGCTTCAACAAGTTCTGTTATCTCAAATGGAACGATTCAAAACGTTACGTGGTGAATCTGAACAGCTAGGTAAGACTATTTCTGATGCGGAGCGTAGGTTAAGCACCGCTAAGGATACGTTGGCTAAATCAGAACTTGCACATAATGAGTTGCTTAAAGCATTGCATGAACTAGAGATTAGTATCAGTTCTGTACAAGCAAAAATAGATTCCTTATCAGAGTCGTTGCCTACTACGGATATAGAGTTGTGGCGTAAACAAGTGACATTCTTAGCATCAGAAATTAAAGAGTATGATGCGCAGTTAACAGTGACCACAAAACAATTAGAGGAGGCTCGAGGGCAGCTAAGTGCTAAACGAGGTCGACTAGAAATCTTATCTTCTCAAGTAAAAGAAGAACAAAAGAATCTTGATTTTCTCCATGGGGAATATATACAGTCATTGCAGTCTATATCGTTAAGTGAAATTGATTTTGTAGAAGCATTGCGTGACTTTAATGCGTTAGAGGATTTTAAATCTAAGTTATATGACTTGGAAGAGGCCTTTAGTACAGCACAAGCTGTATATGATGCGGCACTAAAGACTACGGAGACTGTGGTTAAACCTAGCGATACTGTTTCGGATGAAGTATATGATGCAGCGGTAGAACGTCGTGATACATTGGTGGGCCATTTAGCGGCTTGGGATAAAGAAACACAGCATATAGAAACTACACTTGCTTCACTAGAGGAAATTGAATCGGCTATGGGTGAGGCCCGAGAGAAGGTAGCCTTCTTAAGTCGATTGAATGATCTTGCTAATGGGGGGGAACAAGGTTTTAAAAATGTCACCTTTGAGCGTTATGTATTGGGGGCCATTTTAGATGAGGTTGTGTATGCAGCCAATTTACGTCTTCAAAAGATGAGCCGTAGCCGTTACTCTTTGGAGCGTTCAGACTATACCGGTGGCGGCCGTGGGAAGCAAGGCCTTGATTTGGCCGTAATGGATGCTTTCACAGGACAATCTAGACCTGCGAATACCTTGTCTGGGGGAGAAACATTCTTGGCTTCTATGGCACTTGCCTTAGGTCTTGCCGACGTAATTCAAAGTTATGCCGGTGGTATTCATATGGATACGATGTTCATTGATGAAGGGTTTGGTACACTTGACCCTGATACATTGGAGCTCGCTATGGAAACATTGGTACAACTACAATCATCGGGGCGCCTCATCGGTATGATTTCTCATGTACCGGAATTGAAAACTCGTATACCTGCTCATTTAGAGGTCACACGTGGTGATGATGGCAGTACGGCAAAATTTGTGATTAACTAGCTATACATTTACAAAATGTGATACTATTAAAAGAGGATAATTCCTACAAAAACATACTGTATTTATAAAAGGAGGTCCTATGAAGTTTTCATTTGCTCATAATAATATAAATGTTAAGGATCTTGATAAGAGTTTAGCCTTCTATAAAGAGGCCTTACTGCTTGAAGAGGCTCGTCGCTTGGAAGACCCAAGCGGTGCTTTTACCCTTGTATATTTAAAAAGTCCATATACGGCACATGAATTAGAACTTACATGGTTGCGCGATTGGGATCGCCCTTATAATTTAGGGGATAATGAATTCCACTTGGCATTTTATGTAGATGACTACGAAGCAGCTCTAAAAAAACATAAAGAGATGGGTGTTGTAGCCTATGAAAATGCCGACATGGGTATTTATTTTATCGCTGATCCTGATGGATATTGGACAGAAATCATTCCGGCGGGTAAATATTAATGGAATATATGTTAACTCGTTTGGAGTGGTTGGTTGGTCCTGATAAAATCCAAACATTAAAGGATACATCTATTGCGCTCTTTGGTGTTGGTGGAGTCGGCGGTGGGGCCCTCGAGGCTCTAGTACGTGCTGGTGTAGGGCGCATCGTTATTATTGATGGTGATTCCATTGCACCTAGCAATTTGAATCGTCAAATGATTACGACACACGATACCATTGGAGAACGTAAGGTTGAGGTCGCAAAGGCGCGAGCTCTTTCCATCAATCCTGATGTAGTGATAGAAACTCACGATATTATGTATACTGAGGAGAAATATCCTGGATTTATTCAAAGCTTGAACGTTGATTATGTGATTGATGCCATTGATATGGTAACGGCAAAACTCAATATTATCGAGGTTTGTCAACGTGAAAGCATCCCCGTTATTTCCTGTATGGGCGGCGGTAATCGCTTTTACCCAGAGAAACTTATGATTGCAGATATCAAAAAGTCTCATACATGCCCGTTGGCACGCGTTATGCGCCGGGAACTCAAGAAACGGGGTATAAAAAAACAATTAGTTTTATTTTCTACAGAAAAACCGACAAAACCACAGTTCCGCGGCGAAGCAACGAGCCCGGGAACATGTAGTTTTGTGCCACCAGTGGCAGGTTTTATATTAGCAGCACATGTGTTGCGTACAATTTTGGAGGTACCTGAACAATGAAACAAGCAAAAATCCATATGGCAAAAGGTGGAGACATTGTAATTGAATTATTTGATAAAGAAGCACCTGGCACAGTACAAAACTTTATCGACCTTATTAATAAAGGTTTCTATAATGGATTGACATTCCATCGTGTAATTCCTGGATTCGTAGCGCAAGGTGGTTGCCCTAATGGCAATGGTACAGGCGGTCCTGGTTACACAATTAAAGACGAATTGATTGGCAATCCTCATAAACACGAACGCGGTGCGTTGTCTATGGCTCACCGTGGTCCTAATACTGGCGGTAGCCAATTCTTTATCGTATACGAACCACAACCTCATTTAGATGGTGTACATACTGTGTTTGGTAAAGTAATCGAAGGCATGGATGTAGTTGATGGTATCCATCAAGGCGATATCATGGAAACAGTGGAAGTAATCGAAGGTTAATCTCATGAATGATGTATCTGTTAAACATCCGGAGTGGCTTGATATCGATGTAAATGGGACTATATCACACGGCTATGATCAAGAATGGTTTGATGATGAATGGCAACGTTTGTCTGGTTGTGGCCCTACATCGGCTACACAGGTATTGAGTTATTCCGAATTTCGAGATGGCCTATTAGATGTGTCTACTACGGCGAATCATACATTAGCATTAGAACGTATGAATGTCGTGTGGAACTATGTAAAACCAAGATTTGGTGGTGGCGTTTATAAAACGCAATGGATGGAACGCGGCCTTAGTCGTTTGTTTGATGATAAGAATTTGCCTTATGAGGTACACATGCTTAATGTATCTCCCTTTTCTGCATCCCGCGTAGAAGTAGAGGCGGCGGCGCAGTTTATTCACGATGCATTATCACAGGATGTTCCTGTAGCGTTCTTAAATCGCCATAAAGGTAAAGAACCTGCGCTCTATACATGGCATTGGGTGCCTATTTATAAGATGTTCATGGATGGTGATGATATTCGTTGCGGTATTTTTGATGAAGGGGAAATCCGTGATTTCTCACTAGTTCATTGGTTGCAAGATACCATCCTTGGCGGTGGATTCTGTTATATAACTAAGAAATAATATTAGTATTATGAGAGCGATGGTGAAAGCTATCGCTCTACCTATATAGGAGGTTATTATGAGTCAATGGATTACAGAAGAGCAAACGCCTCATTTACGTCTCAGTGCTGAAGCAGAAGAGGTACTTTATTCTGGTGAATCTGAATTTCAAAAAATTGAAGTATTTAAGTCTAAAGAATATGGCATGATGCTTGCATTAGATGGTGTATTCCAAACGTCTGAACGGGAGGAGTTTATCTACCATGAAATGATTGCTCATGTACCATTGTTTTTGCATCCAAATCCAGAACGGGTATTGATTATCGGTGGCGGTGATGGCGGTGTAGCTAGAGAATGCGTACGCCATGATTGCGTTAAAGAAGTTACCATGGTTGAGATTGATGGTAAAGTTGTAGAATTGGCAAAACAATACCTACCTACTATTTCTAAGGCTATGATTGAAAACAATCCTAAGTTAACAGTAAAGATTGGTGACGGTATTGGCTTTATGGCAGAGGCTGAAGATTACTATGACGTTATTATTGTGGATTGCTCTGATCCAATTGGTCCTGGTGAAGGATTATTTACGGAAGAGTTTTATAAGAATACGTTGAAAGCTCTAAAAGCAGATGGTCTATTTGTACAACAAACCGAATCTCCTATGCTTCATCAACCACTCGTTGAGAAGGTGTTTGGTTATGTAAATAATCATTTCCCAATCGCTCGTTTGTACACCGCATACATTCCAATCTATCCGGCCGGGATGCATTGCTTTACGGTTGGATCTAAAAAATACGACCCATTAACATGGAAACCAAATCGTGAACAAAACTTTGAAACTAAGTACTATAACAAGGATATTCAAAAGGCTGCGTTTGCATTACCAAATTTTGTAAAAAACTATTTGCCAAATAAATAATTTATATGTATAATAGGGAAGCACCATTCGTTAAAAAACATTTTAACGGTGGTACTTCCTTTTTATTAGGATGTGAAAGAGTTTTATATTAGAAGTATATAGCTTGTTAATTTCAAAACTGAAAGTTAAATGAAATTAGAAAAAGTTATTGACACAAACTTCTAAAACAGATATAATTCTCTTTGTTACGAAGACAGTGTCTTCGATACCTACAAGGTGGTGGGTATGGTGAAGCGGTTAACACGGCGGATTGTGGCTCCGTTACGCGTGGGTTCGATCCCCACTACTCACCCCATAACCTACACATCGTAATCATTGTAGGGGTGTCGCCAAGTGGTAAGGCAACGGACTTTGACTCCGTTATGCGCTGGTTCGATCCCAGCCACCCCTGCCAACATGGTTCATTAGCTCAGTTGGTAGAGCACCTGACTTTTAATCAGGGTGTCCCGCGTTCGAGTCGCGGATGAGCCACCAAATAAAACTCACAAACGAAAGTTTGTGAGTTTTCTATCTCTAATTTTAGAGAATTTGGTTATGATGGTAAGTATATTGTGGAAACACAAGTGGTCAAAAATAAAACGAAACTTCTTAAAAAAGTGGTTGACGTTTTATGAGATGACTGATATACTTTAAAAAGTCGTTAGAATGTTAAAACTTCTAATGTACAGATCTTTGAAAACTGAACAATGATAGGTAATCAATCATATGATTGAACATATGCCAGAGTGCGGGTTTTG